>JAFDAR010000005.1 GCA_019313735.1 Deltaproteobacteria bacterium
GTGTGCTGGGAGTAATCCGTTCTCTCGCATTTCAAGGACACGCCGCATTCCTCCTGACAGCCTGACGTCCCAGTCATCCAGACCAATGCGCAGGTCCGAAATTTGTCCCCTCGGATCACGCAGGCCCTTCACGAGAAAATCCAGCCTGTTTTTTGATTCACGCAGAGACACCCCCCCTGCATTTATCAATTGTGATTTCAGGCTTCGGATTCTCTCGATCAAATCTTTTCTGTCTGGAACAACCAGCTCGGCGGCAGCGGAAGGGGTCGGTGCCCTGAGATCGGCCACGAAATCGGCGATGGTGAAGTCAATTTCATGGCCAACAGCCGATATAACAGGGGTATTCGAAGAGTAGATCGCTCGCGCGACCCTTTCGTCGTTGAAGCAGAACAGGTCCTCAAGTGATCCACCCCCCCTGGTAACAATAATTACATCCACACCGATTGAGTTCAGATCCGATATGGCGTCACATATTTCCATGGGCGCTTCCGTCCCCTGCACGGACGCGGGGGAAATGGTGATATCAACGGATGGGAATCTCCTGCCTGTGATATTCAATATGTCTCTGACAGCCGCGCCTGAAGGGGATGTGACTATCCCGATCTTGCCCGGCAGAAAAGGTATGTCTCTTTTGTGAGAAGGATCGAACAGACCCTCTTTTTCCAGACGCTCTTTGAGCTGTTCAAAGGCCATTTGAAGAGCCCCAAGGCCCTTTGGCTCCGCGGTATCTATGATGAGCTGGTACTCACCCCTTGCTGGGTAGACATTCAGTCTTCCCCTGCAGACTATCTTCATTCCGTCTTCAAGATCAAAACCTATCCTGCCCGCCGCGCTTTTGAAAGCAACCGCTCTTATCTGGCTGCTTTCGTCCTTGAGGGTGAAATACACATGGCCCGAGGCGGGACGGCGAAGATTGGAAATCTCGCCTGTGACCCATATGACGTCAAAACCAGATTCCAAAAACCCTTTTATGGTTTCGGTCAGTTCTGTAACTGTAAGTACAGTTTTCATAAAAATTCCAAGTGGAACAGGACATGGAGGGGTAGGCTGTCTGCCTGGAGATGCCATCATAGAGATAGAAACAGTGGCTCCTTGCGATTGAACCCGCTTACGCAAAAGGAGGATACGACATATCAGGGCCCGTTACTTAATTCCTCCCTTTATTTCCCTTCTCCGCGATGTTCCACGCATCTTTTTTAACACGTTATTTTCGATCTCCATGGCTCGTTTTAATGTATCACTCATCTCCGCATCATTCCCTTCCAGAGTCAGTCCCGGATCTGCCTTTTCGCTGATTCCGAAGCGCATCCTCAGGACCTTTTCCTCTCTGGACGTCAGGGTGGACAATATCTTTCTGGTCTGCTCGGCGAGATCCATGCTCATGGTGGCATCGGAGGGGGACATGATCTTTTTATCCTCTATAAAATCCCCGAGAGAGCTGTCTTCTTCCTCGCCTATAGGGGTCTCCAGAGATATCGGCTCCTTGGCAATCTTCAACACCTTCCTCACTTTATCTAGAGGGAATTCCATTTTCGCCGCAACCTCGGCCGGAGTGGGCTCTTTACCCAGTTCCTGGACCAGATACCGCGAAGTTCTGATAAGTTTGTTTATGGTCTCAATCATATGAACCGGGATTCTTATTGTTCGTGCCTGATCCGCTATGGCCCTTGTGATGGCCTGTCGTATCCACCATGTCGCGTAGGTGGAAAACTTATATCCCCTCTGGTATTCAAACTTTTCAACAGCCTTCATCAGCCCTATATTCCCTTCCTGAATAAGGTCCAGGAATTGCAGGCCCCTGTTCGTGTACTTCTTGGCAATACTTACAACCAGCCTGAGATTCGCCTTTATCAATTTTCTTTTCGCCA
This sequence comes from Deltaproteobacteria bacterium, assembly GCA_019313735.1. Lineage (GTDB taxonomy): Bacteria > Desulfobacterota > Syntrophia > Syntrophales > UBA2210 > UBA2210. Next base: position 1,869 of record JAFDAR010000005.1, read on the forward strand.
GTTCTGCCTCCATTTCACCCCCTTTTATGGAAGTGATCACCGACTTCAGAGTCTCTCTGGACGCACCGATCTTTCCCGTTATCCTCTTCCTGTTATTACGGGCCTGCCGGATTGTCCTTTCGTACTCCACCAGTTTTTCAACCGGGATACCGCTCTCTTCGGAAACCTGTTCCTCTTCGCCATCTCTCATCCGGGAAAATATCTTATCCAGGGCGTTAAGTGACATTCCAGCTCGTTTCGTGCATGCTGTTATTTCCTGATCGCCCTTGTTAAGGTCGGCAACGGAATTCTTAAGTTCCAGAACCGTTGCATTTATACGCCTCTTATTGAAATTTATATTCTTACAGAGTTTTATGATTTTTTTGAGATTCTTTTCCAGTTCCCTTTTTATCTTTACTTTCTCAAAATCATCCAACTCTTTCCTTCTTAATTCTGCCTTCAGCATAGCATTCCGCGCATCCAGCTTTGCCACCTTGGCGGCAAAGTTCTGCACCTTTTCCCGATATACATCCTCTTCAGTAAAACCATTTTCGTCTTCAAGATTAGTAACGACTGATTTTACCTTTATCTCGTTATTCCTGAGTTTGTCTCCTATATCCACAACCTTTTTTATAAAGATCGGCAGGCTGAAAAGGGTTTCCATGATCCTTTTTTCTCCCTTTTCAATCTTCTTTGCTATCTTTACTTCTTCCTCGCGACTAAGCAGAGACTCCATTCCCATTTCCCTCAGATACAGCTTCACAGGATCTCCGGTTTTACCCAGTGCAGCCAGAGGCAGTGGCAGTATTCCATTCTTTGCTTTTTCCGGCTCTTCCATGGCCTTGCTGTCTGGTTTATTAATAACCTTTCCATCCTTATCGACATCGGCAATATTGATATTTTTCTCATGTAAAAGCATAAATACATCGTCTATCTGCTCTGAAAATATAACGTCGGACGGAAGGGTATTATTGATATCATCATAAGTAAGAAACCCATTCTCCTCGCCCAGCGAAACAAGTTTGTTTACCTCATCCGACTTGATTATTTTTTTCATCTTCGAATAGTCCTCTCTCTTCTTTTGACAATCTATCCCTCTCCCGCAGCAGGCTGTCGCTCAACTCTCTGTCGTCTGTGTTCCGTGCCCTGATCAGTTCCTGCTTCAGCATATTGTGCCTGCCCCTGTACCATTTGTTCCTTATCTGTCTAACATTATCATTAAAGACCCTGCCGGCAACCTCTTTATCGAAGAAAGGGCACTCCATCATCAATTTCAAGAGTCTTTCCTTTACAGGACCATCTTCCAGGTCGCCAACCAGACCGATGGTGTCGTACACTCCTTCGGTTATTGTCTTTCCCAGTTTTCTCAATGTTTCTGAAGCGAAGCAATCCAATATACCATCCTGAACCACCACAGGAATTTTTTCGGGATATTCCATCATCATATAGATAAGGTTCAATTCCACCATGTCAACTTTTTTCGTCCTCTCTTCCGGAGACGCGGCTTTAGTTGCGGTTTTGTAGATAGCAGATGCCTTCCTTATCTTGTCCTTCAAAAGCTTCTGGTCAATGCCAAGTTTTTCAGATACTCTCTTTATGAACAGGTTTTTTTCAACCGGATCGCTTATAGTGCTTATAAAAGAGATCGACTCCCTGCTGACATCCAGGTTGTCTTCAAGTGTATCTCCGCTGCCCATCATTTTTTCTATATAGTAGTCCACCATCATCGGGGAATGGGCTATAATGTTCTCCAGGGACTCCGGACCAAATTTTTTCACATAGTCATCAGGATCATATCCTTCGGGGAGAACGACTACCCTGGCATGCATATTCTCCTCAAGAAACAGTTTCAGGCCGCGCTCTACCGCGTGTCTGCCCGCTTCATCGGGATCAAAGATAACGACAACATTCCGCGTGAATCGTCTGATCAGTTCGACCTGCTCCCTGGTCAGAGCGGTGCCCAGCGTTGCCACCACATTGTTCACTCCCGCACTCCGGAGGGAGAGAAGATCAACATATCCCTCCACAATTATAACGTAATCCTTATCGCGGATGCTGTCTTTTGTCCGGTACATGCCATACAGGACCCTGCCCTTTGTATATACAGGAGACTCAGGCGAATTGAGGTATTTAGGCATATCGTCACCGAGAGCCCGTCCGCCAAAAGCAACAACCCTGCCGCTCAAATCTTCTATCGGAAAGATCAATCTCCCGCGAAACCGGTCATAGAATCTTCCATTATCTTTAGATATGATAAGACCGGTTTTTTCGACAAGTCCGAGTGGAACCCTTTTGCCTTCAAAATGGTTGACAAGGTGGCCCCATCCCTCCGGGGAATAACCCAGGCGAAATTCTCCGGTTATAGCAGTCCCCATCTTTCTCCTGTCAAGATAATCACGAGCCACCCGGCCATTCTCAGAAGAAAGCTGCCCGGAAAACCAATCCGCCGCCATCGCGTTTATTCTGCTCAGCTTTTCCTTCTCACTTGCGACTGTCCTTTCCGCACCGGTCATTTTTCTGACAGGTATCTCGATCCCCGCTTTGTTGGCCAGATATCTTGCCGACTCGGCAAAACTCGCACCGTTTATCTTCATCAGAAAGGCAAAGATATCTCCACCCTCTCCACAGCCAAAGCAGTAAAATATCTGTTTTTCGGGATTAACGCTGAAGGACGGTGTCTTCTCTTTGTGAAATGGACAGAGACCGACAAAATTTCTGCCGGCCTTTTTCAGGGTAACATATTCGGAAACCAAATCGACGATATTTACCCTGCTCTTTATTTCTCCTATCTTTTCCTGAGGTATATATCCCTTCAAGCTGTTCTTACCTCTATGGATGAGCGCATTGCTCAGGCCAATTTCTCCTTAACCGCCTCGCCCACAGCCTTTCCATCGGCTTTTCCCGTTAGCCTGGGCATAAGAAGTTTCATAACCTTTCCCATGTCCCGGATGCTTGTAGCGCCGGCTTCATCTATGGCATTTTCAATCTCTGTTTTTATCTCTTCTTCCGACATCTGTTCCGGCATGAAGCCCTGGATTACCTCGATTTCCTTTTCTTCTTTTTCCGCAAGTTCCGGTCTCCCTCCATTCCTGAATTGCTCAACAGAGTCCTTTCTCTGCTTTATCATAGAGGACAACACCTGCAGGATTTCTTTCTCGCCAAACTGGTCCTTTAAATCTATCTCTCTGTTATGCAAGGTCGATTTGATCATGCGAAGCGCAGATAGCTTCGCCTTATCCTTATCTTTGGCAGCTTTGATCATTTCGCTCGACACACGCTCTCTTATATCCATCTCATCTTTACCTTTCTCTTTTTCTGCAACGGGGGTGTCCGGACACACAAGTCATAATTTTTTCTCCACGCCTCCGAACATGAGTGCTATCCCATGTCATCGCTCAATTTCCTGCCTCCCAGAATATGGACATGGAGGTGAAAAATTACCTGGCCGCCATCTTCATTACAATTGATAACTGTCCTGAAACCTGTTTTGTCAATTCCCTTTATCCTTGCGACTTCCTGTACCGCTTTCATCATGTCCTCCATCACATCTTCCGATACATCCATAAGAGTTGCCACATGTATCTTAGGCACCGCAACAACATGAACAGGGGCTATCGGATTGACATCATCAAATGCCAGAACATTTTCGGATTCGTAAACAATGTTCGCGGGGATCTCTCTCCTTGCAATCTTGCAGAATATACAATTCTCCATCCGATAATCCTCCTAGAGACCTTTGTATAACATCCCCTTTTGCCCAATTTCTGCGTCAGTCTCAAATTTTAATCCTCGAAATATCCAATATATTCCTGTGGTTAAAATTTTCACCTTCCTTGAACTTGAACAAAACTGAACATTCTTCAAAGGTCTCTTCCTACTCAAACTCGGAAACTCTGGCAATAGCTTCTTCCAGTTTCAGTGCCCCGGTGTAAAGGGCCTTTCCTGTAATTACACCCATTATTCCGGAAACAGCCACTTCAAGCAGTCTGTCAATGTCATGGATATCCGCGACGCCACCGGAGGCAATTATCGGTGTATCCACAGACTCCGCGAGCATCTTCGTGGATTCTATGTTCACACCTGACTCCATACCATCTCTTTTTATATCGGTATATATAACAGAGTTCAGCCCGCATTCCTCATACCCTGAGGCAAGTTCGACAGGAGACTGATCGGTGCTTTCAGTCCATCCCTCAACCGCGACCCTGCCGTCACGCGCGTCAATGGCAAGAATAATGTGCCCCCTGTAATTAGCGCACGCATCGAGAACAAATTTTCTATCCTTCAGGGCGACTGTTCCCAGTATGACATAATTAACGCCCATATTTATATAATTATCAACGGTTTTCATATCTCTTATCCCGCCACCCACCTGCAGGGTGACATCCACCGCGCGGGCAAGTTCCCTGATAACGTTCATGTTCCGGGGTGATCCGTCACGAGAACCGTCAAGATCAACCACATGAATGCGCTTCGCTCCCTTTTCCTGCCATTTTGCGGCGATATCTGCGGGATGATCCGAATAAACGGTAGACAGGTTAAAATCACCCTGAAGAAGGCGCACACACTTGCCGTCTTTCAAGTCTATAGCAGGTATTATGAGCAATTATGAATCTCCCTTCAAGTTCGGGAAGTCCTTTAAGATTTCTTTGATACCCTCCTGTGACAATTCTTCAGCGGTAACCCATTTCCCCCCGCCCTTTATAAAGGGTAAGATATTAAGGATATTTTCCATCAATGAGCTCTGGCTCTTGTCAAATACGCCCTTCCATACCGATCCGCCATCTTTAACCCTGATAAGATGCACACAGAAAGTCACCGAAGCTGGTTTCTCCACGGAATAATCAAAACCCTTCCTCTCCATATAATAAAAGAGGTATCCCGCAATAATCCCATCCGCCCCGACCTCTTTCCCAACCTCTGTCAATATCTCCAGGGGAGATTTTCCGAACGAAGTGGAGGAGACCCTCTTGTAAACACTATCCACATACCCGGACGGTATCAGGGAATATTGTTCGGAAGATTCAATCTCTTTCAGAAAAAATTCTTCTATCTTCCTCTCAGGGTTTCCCGCAAAGTTGCATGTTCTGAAAGTCGTTCCACAAACAGGACACCGGACAACCCTGGTATCAGGGTTGTCCGAAGTTATCGCCTGAAAGGGGACAACCGCGATCTTCTTTAAACCGGAGACAGCTTTCCGGTGGAGGGTGTCTGCTCCGCCGGTATTTTTAGAGACGCATCCGGTAAGCAGCGCCACAGATATCGCTCCGCAGAGAAGAAGCCGAAAAAAATAAAAGGGAAGGTGCTTTTTCATGATTATTCTCTTTCTTCATGTTCTCGGATGGATGTGCGCTTGCGCTATGAAACTGTCTCAGGATAGTTTCCTATATGATCCCCTTCGTTGACAGTACATCCTTTATCCGGTTATCCATACAAACGGCATTCCTCAAAGCACGGGCAAACGCCTTGAAGATAGCCTCCGCTATGTGGTGAGGATTCTTACCATATATGACATTTACGTGCAAGGTTATTCCCCCGTGATCCGAAAAAGACTTAAAAAACTCCTCAAGGAGAATGGGATCAAAATCTCTTATCTTTTTACCGCCAAAATCGGCCCGAAAAACCAGGTAAGGTCTTCCTGAAATATCAATGCAGACATGGCACAGAGTTTCATCCATAGGCACAAAGGCAGTGCCATAACGGCTTACCCCCTTTTTGTTTCCCAGGGCTCCTTTTACCGCTTCTCCGAGGCATATTCCTATATCTTCCACGAGGTGATGATAATCTACATCCGTGTCACCACTACCCTTCACATTCAAATCAATAAACCCATGCTTCGCAAAAAGGTTGAGCATATGATCAAGAAAGGGTATCGTTGTGGATATATTTCCTGTTCCTTCTCCATCAAGATTTATCTCGACAGAAACATCTGTCTCCGTGGTCTTCCTGATTATTTTTTTATTTCTCGCCATAATATCGGACCTCCTTATTATAATACCTTGTTAAGAGGATATTCTATGATCCCTTCAGCCCCGGCCTCCTGAAGAAGCGGTATCAATTCTCTGACTATACCCTTATCTACAACGGCCTCGACGGCGAACCAGTTTTCGTCATACAGCGCTGAAGTAGTGGGTGCCTTGAGAGAGGGGAGCAGCAGGACAACCCTCCCAAGATTTTCCGTGGCAACATTCATTTTAAGTCCAACTTTGCCCATGGCCATAAGCGCTCCCCCGAGAAGAATGCTTATCTGCTCTATTTTTTTCCTCTTCCATGGATCACCCCATGCCTTTCTGTTGGCAATCAGCTGGGTATTTGTCTTCATAAGCTCATGGACGATCTTTAAATTATTAGCCCTCAGGGTGCTCCCCGTTTCTGTAACCTCTACTATCGCGTCCACAAGACCCTCGACTACCTTGGCCTCGGTAGCGCCCCAGGAAAATTCCAGATGAGCGTCGATACCTCTTTCTTTAAGGTAATTCCGGGTAACATTCACCAGCTCTGTGGATATTCTTTTCCCGGCTACATCTTCCAGGGTCTTTATAGGAGAATCTTCTCTTACCACAAGCACCCATCTGGCCTGATGTGTAGATGTTTTTGAATAAACAAGATTCCGGACCACAACAACATCAGACTCGTTTTCCAGGATCCAGTCTTTCCCGGTAAGGCCAAGGTCAAACGTTCCATCATCAACATACCGGGACATTTCCTGAGCTCTTACAAGGGCGCAGGAAATATCTTCATCATCAATATCAGGGAAATAGCTCCTGGAATCATAGGTTATGGACCAGCCTGCCCTTTTAAAAAGTTCAATTGTGTTGGATTCAAGACTTCCCTTCGGTATTCCCAGCTTTAATTTTCTCATTTTTTATAAACTTCCTCCGGATCGAATATCCTCTCACTGATTATTTTCATTTCTCCATCCGCCACCCTTCTGTAAAAACAGGATCTATAACCCATATGACACGCGGCCCCCCCCACTTGATCCACTTTCAGAACAACAGTATCAAGATCGCAGTCCACAAGAATTTCCCTGACAATCTGAACATTACCCGATGTTTCACCTTTGACCCAGAGAGTATTTCTTGATCTGCTCCAGTAAGTTGCCCTGCCTGTTTCCAGCGTTTTCAACCATGCCTCCCTGTTCATATAGGCCAGCATTAAGACATCGCTCGTCTCATAATCCTGAGCCACGGCAGGAATAAGCCCCTCTCCCTTTTTAAAATCAAGTTCTATCATTGTCATCCTTCCCCCGAGCCTCGCAAAACCGGGAATCCATCATATACAATCAAGTCTGTCTGAAAGCCTGTAAAACTAATCTAATATTTCTTTTTAGGCAAGCTCTTTTTCTCCATTTTGAACTTGCCTGCATTTCATTTTTATGTTAGCAAAGAAAATTGAGATTCAGTTTGTTGGCGAGTCTTTGCCATAACAGTTATGGTAAAATTTAAATTTTTGACAGGGGAGGATATAGAATCATGAAGGTATTGATAGGCGGTGTAATAGCGGCAGTCTTGGGGCTTATCGGACTGGTCATCTGGTGGAAACCTTTTCTGGATCTCCTTGCGGGTGGAATCCCGATCATTCTTCTGTTGGGAGGCGCTCTTGCCATATATGTCGGTTACGATGAGATAATGGACCAGATAAAATCGAAAGAAGAAGAAACTGCGAGTACGGTGGATCTGGACGCTGCCAAAGAAGAACTGCAAAAAGCAAAGGCTGAGGCGGAAAAGTACAAGGCGGAGCTGGAGAAAACAAAAGCCCCAAAGAAAAAATAATATAACTATTCAGGAAAAAAAACAGTCCGGTTTGAAATATCAGGTGTGCTCATTTTCATGTCTCCATGCAGGAGTGTATATCGTGACACAGCTTCCGGGTAGTGGGAGCTGATTCATTTGTGCCCCTGCAAGCCTGAGTTGTCGTAGGTTTTACATTTTTTTCGAGGACCACAGATAATATTTGACAAGCCGGAAAAAATCAGTTACGAAACTCAGCCAAGCCTTTAAAATCGGACAAAAGTTATGGAAAATAAAACTTCAAATTTCCCACCAACCATTTCCTGCCGGAAAAACTATATGTATTAATGCCTGCTTCCTGCCCGGACCGGACGGGAAAGCAGGCCATCCAGATTTGTATTTTCTGTTGTGCATCTATATTTAGAACAGGTGTATTTTGTTATCCATGAAGGAAACAAAGTTTAGGACCAAATATTTATTTGAGAGGGGAAAGCTATGAAAAAATTTTTTCTGATAATTTTGATGATAGGAATGGCGGCATTTTTGATGGCAACAGGCAGCCAGGGAAAAGAAAAGGTCACAGAACTTACCTACAGCATATTTTTTCCACCCACCCACGGCCAGTGTAAGGCGGCAGTATCATGGGCCGAGGAGATAGAAAAGCGTTCCGATGGAAGAATAAAGATTACCATTTTTCCGGGAGGAACTCTGACGAAGGCAAATCAGTGTTACGACGGTGTTGTAAAGGGGATATCAGATATAGGAATGTCATGTTTTGCTTACACGCGGGGGCGCTTTCCGATAATGGCGGTGGTTGATCTTCCTCATGGCTATCCCAATGGTAAAGTAGCTACCCGTGTAGCCACCGAATTTTACAAGAACATGTCACCGAAGGAACTGGATGATGTAAAAGTCCTTTACATACACGGTCATGGTCCTGGATTGCTGCACACACAAAAACCGGTCAGGACATTAGAAGATATGAAAGGAATGAAAATACGTTCTACGGGGCTTAGTGCCCAGGTCGTGAAGGCCCTCGGCGGAGTGCCCGTAGCAATGTCCCAAGGCGCAACATACGAGGCCCTTCAAAAAGGCGTGGTTGAAGGTACCTTTACGCCAATAGAGACCCTCAAGGGATGGAGACAGGCGGAGGTTGTCAAGTACACAACAGAATGCACTGACGTAGGCTATACCACCGCCATGTTTGTAGTGATGAATCTCAAAAAATGGAACGCTCTGCCAAAGGATCTCCAGAAAATGATTGAAGAGGTAAGCGAGGAATGGGTTGGTGTACATGGAGACGCCTGGGACAAGAGCGATGATGAAGGGCGCGCGTATACCTTAAGCAAGGGCAACGAGATCATTGTCCTCTCTGAAGAAGAAAACCAGAGATGGGCAGAGGCAGTAAGGCCGGTTATTGAAAACTATATAAGCAGCACCGAAAAAAAGGGATTGCCGGGAAAGAAAGCCGTGGCGCAGGTAAAAGATTTGTTAGCCAAATACAACAAGTAAAAGATCAGAAATCGGAGTCCGGGGATCGGGGATTAAACTCCCTAACCCGGAACTCGGAACCCGGAGTCATATGTTACGTCTGGAAAAACAGCTTGATAATCTAAGCAACGCATTCAACTGGGTGGCGGCGGGCGCCATCCTGATCATGATGGCGCTCACATGCGCCGATGTTGTGTTGCGTCTTTTCCGTCATCCCATTCCCGGAACGTATGAAATTGTGGGTCTTATGGGGACTGTCGGTGTTTCCTTTGCCCTGGCTTATACCACGGCAAAAAAGGGACATATAGCGGTGGAGTTCCTGACCAGCAGGATGCCTAAGAAGGCGCAAGCCATTGTTGCCGCAGCCGGTGAGCTCTTCAGTGTCTTACTGTTCGGAATAATAGTTTGGCAAAGCGCCTTATATGCCCTGGACCTGAAGCGTACCGGCGAAGTTTCTCTCACTATCGAGATGCCTGTATATCCGTTCGTTTTCAGTATAACGATCGGCTGCCTTCTTGTGTGCCTTATACTTGCAGCGGATCTCTACAAATCACTAAAGAGGATTAAAGGGTGAGCCCTACAGTAATAGGCTTGGTCGGTATTGCAGCTCTTTTCATACTGATATTTCTGAGGATACCGGTTGGTTTCGTCATGGCGGCGGTGGGCTTTCTGGGTTTCGGCTCCATTGTTTCTTTCGACGCATCCATGAACATGGTTGTGAAGGACCTCTTCTCCGTCTTTGGATCTTATAGCCTGACCGTGATACCCCTCTTTGTGCTGATGGGACAGCTTGCGTATCATTCCGGAATAAGTAAGAGACTATTTAACTCGGCCTATAAATTTATCGGTCACTGGCCCGGGGGGCTTGCCATCGCGACTGTAGGGGCATGCGCGGCCTTTGCCGCCATCTGCGGTTCCACAAACGCGACAGCCGCAACCATGGGCGCGGCAACCCTCCCGGAGATGAAAAGATACAATTATAAACCGGAGCTTGCCACCGGGGTAGTTGCCGCGGGTGGAAGCCTGGGTATCCTAATCCCTCCGAGTGTTATATTCATTGTCTATGGGATACTTACAGAGCAATCCATAGGCAGACTCTTTATGGCCGGCCTGTTGCCCGGTCTCATCCTTGTTCTCCTTTTCATTCTTGCCATTGTTATATGGACACGCATGCGGCCGGAACTGGGACCGAAAGGGCCGAAAGCTCCTCTCAGAGAAAAACTGGCATCGCTTTCAGGCCTTATCGAGACACTGCTCCTGTTTATCCTGATAATGGGCGGTCTGTTCTGGGGATTTTTCACTCCAACGGAGGCCGGAGCGATCGGAGCCTTCGGCACACTTCTTCTGGCGCTAGCAGGCCGCAATCTCACCACGAAAGGATTTATCGCATCCCTTGCTGAAACGACAAGAATATCCTGCATGATCCTCGTAATCGTCGCGGGAGCCACCATATTCGGACACTTTCTCGCGATAACCAGGATTCCCTTCGACATCGCGAGGGGAGTATCGGAAATACAATTGCCCCGCTATGCCGTCATGCTGATTATTATCACGGTGTATCTGGTGGGGGGATGCGTCATAGATTCACTGGCGCTTATTATGCTGACAGTGCCCATCTTTTACCCGGTTGTGTTGTTTCTGGGCTATGACCCGATATGGTTTGGTGTCGTAATAGTGTTGGTGACCCAGATCGGCGTAATCACTCCACCTGTAGGGATAAACGTCTACGTGGTAAGCGGTGTGGCCAGAGACATCCCGCTCCACGTCATATTCAAGGGAGTTCTCCCCTTTCTCGTGGCGCTCATAATAGGCACTCTCCTCCTCATCCCCTTTCCCCAGATCGCCCTTTTTCTTCCGGGCCTGATGAGATAAGGAATAAATCGTGCCCGGAGCAAACCGGGCGGCGAAAACCCACACCCCCGGAGTTCTTGCCTTGAAAGATGCCGCTTCATTGTGATAAACAGACTGTAACTATTCAGGCGGATAGGCTGCAGGCTGAAGGCCTTCAGGTTACAAAAAACTAACAGACTTTAGCCTGCCTACCTTCAGTCTACAGTCTAAATAACCTGAGTAATTACAGGCATAAAGGGCACCCGATATGACCAGATTGCAGACAAAAATCTATTTCTGCCTTATCCCCGTTATAATATCTTTTTTTCTCTATGGTTGCTGTTTCTTTCCAAAAGGCAGAGAATACAGAAGAGTGGTTCGCAAGATGGTTGTAACTGCCTATGATGCCGGCCCTGAATCATGCGGATGGGAGAGGAAATACTGGTGCATCGGACCGCCGGTCTATGCCTATGGGCCTCTCAAAGGCAAAAGGAAACAGGTTGGCATCACTGCCGACGGGACGGAGGCAGAGCACGGAACTATCGCGGCGGACACCAGACTGTATCCCTTCGGCACCAAGATGTATGTGCCAAGTTATGGCTGGGGCGAGGTGCATGATACCGGAGGCGCCATAAAGGGAAATCACATAGACGTGTTCTTCTCCGACCGCGATGATGCCCTGCAGTGGGGAAAAAAATATCTGAAGGTGGTTGTCCTACTGCCGAAGTGACCCTGATTTTTTTCTAAACAGCTCCATAATAAGCAACACAGCTCCGACCGATATAGCCGAATCGGCCAAATTGAAGGCGGGCCAGTGACAGGACGCTATGTAAAAGTCAAGAAAATCCACAACATCTCCGAATCGTATCCTGTCTAACAAATTTCCCACAGCTCCACCCAGTATCAGCGAAAGGGCAAATGTAAGGAACATCCCGGCTGACTTGTTTTTCGCGAGAAACCACAGGATCATTACAATAGCTGCAGCGGATACAACTATCAAGAACAGTGATCGAAACATGGGAGTCGCATTCGCAAAGAGTCCAAAGGCAGCTCCCGGATTTCGCACGTAGGTGATGTTGAAGAAACCGTCGATTACCGGATACGAGGCATGAAGAGACATCACAGAACTTATATATATCTTGGAGATCTGATCCAGCCCCACAACCAGCAGCAGTGTTATAAAGAAGACGCCATGTTTTTTGTTCAAAGACCTGTGTCCCCCTACAGATTTTTCACACACCTTGCGCAGATGGTTGGATGATCGGCATTTTCACCTACTGTCTCGCTGTAGTTCCAACACCTCTCACACTTTATTCCCCGTGCCCTGGAAACTTCTATCTTCAGACCCTCAAACTCCGTGCTTTCATAAGGTTCGGAAATTTTGTCCGCCGGAACAAGATTTACCTGGGACACGATAAGGAGCGCCCTCATATTATCGAGATAACCATCCATAAATGCCTGCAACTTTTCGGGGGCATGAATATTCACACAACTGTCGAGGGAATGGCCCACCACCTTCTTCTGTCTGGCTATCTCTATGGCCTTTGACACCTCTCCCTTGACGGCGATAAGCGTCTCCCATTTTTTACCGAGATCTTCATCAAGATATTGAGGCTCTACCTCCGGAAACTGCGTCATATGAATGCTTTCTTCCTTGCCGTCATAATCGGGCATATTCGACCATATCTCCTCGGAGGTAAAGACAAGCACCGGTGCCAGGAGCCTTGTCATGGCATCAAGGATGATATACATCGCGCT
>JAFDAR010000006.1 GCA_019313735.1 Deltaproteobacteria bacterium
GTACGACGACGCCTTGGCAGTCACCCGGATCATCGACAAGCTGTTCCGGATCGCCACAGACAAAGACGCCCTCGGCGAATCACCATACCACGACATCGCCGGCTATGGGATCCTCGGGGCAATGAAGGGAGGGCACAATGGGAATAGCGCGACCGAAAATCAAGGATGAAGTCCACTACAAGAAGGGCCTAACCTGGGCATACTGTAGTGATTGCAATCACTTTGTCCGGGACTACCAGGTGACCGGCATCGCCGGCAGGATCCTCGGCATAGAGCCACGATGTCGCATCATCGGCCTGAAACCCGGCCGCGGATATCGGATCAACCCTACCTACATCTGTGATCACTGGGACAACAGCAACTATATGAAACGACTGCGAGGGTATTGATGGGTCTCGCTCTAAAAAAACTGTCGGAATCCGATCGTATCCGGATAGCGGAATCATTGTTTAAGGTTACTTCCCAGGATGCCGCAAAAGGCGAAATCCACGGCCTTTGTCCCATCCACGAGGAGCATAATCCGTCCTTTTCATATAATTTCAAAAAGGATACTTACAGCTGTTTTTCATGCGGCGCTTCCGGCGACCTTTTGAAGCTCTGGTCAGTGGCACGCGGATATGGCCAGAAAGACGGTTTCCAAGCCTTCTGCAAGGAGTTTGGTATAGAAGCTAAGGCTGGGGCCGGTTCATTCGACCACAGCCTTACAGGCAACGCAGACGACCCTGATTCATCGCCACCCGGCCCGGATCTGGAGAATGTCTGGGAGCTTTTTCCCCCGCTTCCCGATTCCTGGATCCAAAAGCTCGAAACAGAGCGCGGCTGGTCTCCAAAATGGATTGATATCCTCGACCTTCGCCAACAGACCCACTATCTGGATAAAAAGACGGGCAAACTGATAAAACTCAAGACGCCTGAACGGATCGCTATTCCGGTTCGCGATAAATCACGAAAATTGCGAAATATCCGCCTCTATAAACCGGGCGGCGGTAAATATAAGATAATTTCCTGGGGCAAGTCGTATGGATCGGCTCGTCTTTTCCCGGCGGGACCACTGACAGATATAAAGCCCGTCTTGCTCTGCGAGGGCGAATCAGACACTATCTGTGCCCTCTCCCATGACTTCAATGCGATAACACAGACCTCAAAACTGAAGAACTGGAAAAGCTCTCACTTGGAGCCATTCAAAGGCCGTGAAGTAGTAATTGCCTATGACGCGGACCAGCCGGGCCAGAAGTATGCCGCCTTTGCCGCGGAGAACCTTTTTGGCGTGGCCAAATCCGTTAAAGTTCTTGAATGGCCTGATTTTATGGGATGCGATAAAGATGGTAACTTGCCGGAGAAACATGGTGAGGATCTCACAGATTTTTTCCAAAAGCATGGCAAAAACTCCTCCGATCTGACCGCATTGATCACGGCGGCAAAACCCTACGATCCCGAAGCGACCGATACAGAGCCCACTGCCTTCCGGTTTTTCGAGCGGGGTATGAATGATCGGCTATCCTTCAAACCGCGGCTTTTGGCGGAAGAGGCAATGAGCAAATATTCGCTTTTATCTGACCCCAAAACGGGCCTCCTCTATAACTGGAACGACAAATTCTGGGACGAATTCAACGAGGATCACATCAAGGGAGCTTGTATCCGTTACCTGGGCAATGAATCCCAGAAGTCCCGGGTAGAAGATGCTGTATATCAGGCCAAAATGCTCTGTACGATCCCCTATGGCCGGGCGATTAACGATAATGAAGACTGGATCTGCATCCAGAATGGTATGTTGAACCTCCAGACCCTGGACATCGTTCCACATGAAAAGGAATATTATGCCACATTTGCGCTTCCCGTATCGTTCGATCCAGATAAGATCGATGACTGTAAGCGCTGGATTTCATACTTGGAAGAAACCGTTCAGACACCGGCAGCCATGGCACAACTGCAGGAGTTTCTGGGTTATTGTCTTTTGAAAAGTACAAAATACGAGAAATGTTTGATCCTTCTTGGTCCCGGGGCCGACGGAAAAAGCACTTTTTTGAAGATCATGAAAGAGATGGTCGGAGATCAAAATTGCGCCGCAGTCTCTTTTCCGGATCTTGAAGACCAGTTTCAGCGGTCTTCCCTCTATGGAAAACTGGTCAATATTAGTACAGAAATCGGAGCAAAGGCGATTGAGTCCCCATACTTCAAGGCGATTACATCCGGGGATCCCATTAATGCCGCCTTTAAGCATCGTAACACCTTCACCTTTTCGCCCTATTGCAAGCTGGCGTTTGCCGGTAACCGCTTGCCACGCGTTCTGGATAACAGCGACGGGATCTTTCGCCGGTTCTTGCCGGTTCGATTCAAGAGACAGTTTTTGGACGATGCTGATCCCGACTTGTTTATCAAGTTGAAAGAAGAGCTGTCAGGAATCTTTTCCTGGGCCCTTCTTGGACTTCACAGGCTTCTTGATCAGGGCAAGTTCACAGAAGGCGAAGAGACCAGAGAACTCCTGATGGATTACCGCCGCATCAACAATCCCGTCCTCTGCTACGTTGAAGACCGCTGCGTTCTCGGTGAAGAGCATTCGATTGAAAAACAGACAATATATACAGACTATAAACAATATTGCAGCATCAAAGGCTACAGCGCCTTGAATGAGGTTAACTTCTTCCGGGAGCTGTACGTCGCAGTCCACAACATCCGCCTGTATCGCCCTCGGACAAGCGAGGGCCGGAAGAATATGTTAACGGGAATTTCCTTGGAGATGATCCATGATTGATTTATTGCCGACCTCGGCGCCCCCTTACCCCTGTAATTTAGACACCCCTACTCCCCGGGATAGCGTCTTGGTCAGGGGGTGGTCAGGGGTTGGTCAGGGTGAATCACTTTTTCCCATACCAGAAAGTGTAATAATATCAATACCCGGTCAGGGTGGTCAGGGTGGTCAGGGTGAAATCCCACCTATTGCACATGCGCGCACATGCGCGCGCGCGTTTTTTCTGTACCTTATTTTTGTTTTTGTAAGAAAGTACCCTGACCACCCTGACCACCCCTATAAAATCAAGGGGTTTTACCCTGACCACCACCCTGACCAACCCCTGACCACCCTGACCAACTTGTGCTTATCAAGACAACAGACCACAACATGTTGTGGTTGGGAGAGTATAGAGAATGGCACTTAAAGATAAACTTGAAAAATTAAAAGAAAAATATGACCCGTTTGTTGGTGAAAAACATCAAGATGCGCCATTAAAGCAATGGAAAGATAGTATGGACGTCTGTAGATTGAGTGAGTTCCTAAAGATTCATAAAGATCAAGGCTTCAACCTGATAGATATAGCCGGTAAACCCTCACTCCATTTTAAGCCAGGTCTTCAACCAGAGCAAAAAGAACGGTGGCAGTTAGCGAACCAAGCACTAGACCTCCTACAGGCTGCGCTCCCAGATCTCCAAAATCTAATAAGTAGAGGCTTAATCACCCTGAATAAAAATGGGTCCTTTGAATGAGACAAGGAAGCCACAGTTTCCAGCATCCCAGTTACTCTCTGCTCGCAGTGAAAAACATCGATGAGGAAAAATGGAGATGAACAATAACTACGCAAAATCATTCACGGCCAGCCAGATTGCCGGCAGCATCTCTCCATTGATGCTCAATGAAAGATATTGTCGAGATACCATATTAGAGCTTTTACATGGAAACAATCCAAAGTGCCCCAGGTGCTCGGAATTGATATCCCTCCAGCAATTGCATGGCTTTTGCGAACTCAGGCGTGTTCGGTGTTATAATTGTGGAGCCTTTTTTACGGCCTACACTGGCACCTTTTTATCAGGCAGTCAATTATCGCCGACACAAATCATACTCATTGCCATCTTTTTGGAGCTTGGTTTGTCTAATACTGAGATCGCGAAATATTCAGATCTTAGCACGGAGACCATCCGGCTCTGGAGAAATAAGTTTAAGGTAATCGAGAGAATAGGAGAATGATATGGAAAAAACCATCAAAGAGATGGACCAACAGAACGAGCAGCTCCACACCCTCAGTAAGACCCTGTTTGGCGAATCCGCCTACTTGGAAGTCGTGGCGCCAAAGTCGCTTACTCTGCTAAAAGAGAACGCCCGGTACTTTAAAAAAGAAACATTCCAGGCACTCGTTGAGAATATTAAAAATGACAAACGTTTATCCAGCATGCCCCTATGCTGTATTGAAGAAAAGAAATATGTCGTACTTTCCGGCAATCATCGGGTTCGGGCAGCAATAGAAGCGGGTATTGAGCAGATCCTCGTCATGGTAATTGCGGAGAATCTGACAAAAAACGAAAAGATTGCCATTCAGTTATCCCACAACGCCCTTGTCGGTGTGGATGATGTGAATATCCTAAAATCACTATGGGAGCAGATAGACAGCATCCAGGACAAAATATATTCCGGCCTCTCCAGTGAAACCATAAAAGAGATTGAAAATATAAAACCCGTGAACTTCAGCACGCCGCCCGTCTATACAAAAGCCCTTGTCTTTGCATTTACCGAAACCGAAAAGGAATTCATCGACCATATCCTTGCAGAATTAAAAACAGCGGCACAATCCGGCGACCTTGTTCTTGCCCCGATGGAAATGTATCGGGAGTTTTTTGACACCATACAAGAGACAAAGAAATTACATGAGATCAAAAACGGCTCGCTTGCCCTTCTGAAACTTTTTGAGATAGCCGCTGAACATATGGGGGGTGAGTAATGTCATTTGTCGGAGCGACCAGATCGGCAGTCAGACCGGTCATTGGTGAGTATGCCAGAACCATCAAATATCCGGTCCTACTCATCGGCGCGGGCAACTTCACCATTCCCGCCATATTGCGGCAGGCAGGCTATACCGGCCAGATAAAGGCCTGCGATGTGTCCCTCTATTCGTCAGCCCTCGGCGCCTACCTTTCGGATCACCCCTTTGAGGCTACAGAAAATCCGGAATGCCCGGACGAGCTTCGCGGTCTCCTGAAAACAGAAAATGGCAGGGACGAATTGATCGCCTCCATATTACTGCTTTTTGATCTGAGAGAAGTCTGGCAATGTAAAAACGCCTACCAGCGTCATATCGTTAAAAATTATCGCGAGCAGTGGGATGGCCTGATTGAAAAGACCCTGAAAAAGCTCTCCGATTATAAAGAGCAGATCGGCCAGATCGATTACGAGGCCAGAGACGGTATCGCCCTTCTTCGCGAATCCACCCGGGAGCATACAGTAATAACATATCCTCCGACCTACAAGCGCGGATACGAGCAACTCGAAAAACTTTACAAGGCCACCGTCCAATGGAACCAGCCCGAATACGAGGAAATGACCGACAAGACAATGGATCACTACCACCTGATAGCGCACTACAATGATTATATGATTATCTTAGACAAGGACCTTGAGGAGGTATATCAAATTGTCGGCTCGCCCACCTCGGTCATCAATTATGGAAGAAACACAAAAGGATATATCATCAGAAAGGTCGAGTCGAAAAAGTACGTTCTTAAGAGAGAAGCTGCCAGTTCCCCGATAGGCGATACCTGGCCAGCCGATCAGCCGATCACCGGAAGCGAAAAACTCACAATGGTAATCCTGAACCCAAAACAGAATATCAGGATGAACGAGCTTTTTATGTCGGCGCACGTAAACTACTCCACACAGAGCAGCTCTGCGGTCGGATACTGTCTCGACGGTAAATTAATAGGCAAGAGCGATTTTGTGAAAGGATTTAAAAACTTCAACTGGAAACTTCCCAAAGAGGGCGGCCAGATCTATTTAATGTCCGACCTCGCCGTCCCCTATGACGGCAAACTGGCAAAACTTATATTGATGGCCCTGCTTTCCCGTGACGTCCGCGAATATCTCGAAACCCGCTTCATCGAGAGATACCGCTATGTCAAAACCACCGCCTTTTCACTGCACCCCGTCAGCATGAAATACCGGGGCCTTTTCAAGCTCCACAAACGAACAGAAGTCCCCGACGGCTATTCGCTCAATTATTATGCAGAATTTGGCGACTATCCCCTGCAGGACGCCCCTAACCTTTGGATGAAGAAATATGGAAAATAAACAACTTAACGATCTCCTGAAACAATCAGGCGACACCGATCTTGCTATTCTCCTGGGCGCGAAAGAAAACGCGAAGCGCAACCTTATGGACGATCCATCCAGTGCGAACCTCTCCGCCTTCGAAAAAGCATCCAAAATGGTTGATGACCGTGTTAGTGGCGAGCAGTCATTCAAAAACCGGCCCGAGGCCCTGAGATACCTTCAGACTACTGGCCATAAAATCAAAAAAAGCAAACTCTATAAAGATGTAAAAAAAGGCCTTCTAAAGATGGAACCAGACGGGTCCATCCTGCGCTCATCGATCGACCAATACATCGCCCACCCCATGTCAGGTCTTATACAGCCCGACGAATCGGACGATGACGACACCAAAGGACTTACACTCGAAAGACTCCAGGCGGACACCGACCGCCTCAAAGCCCAGGCCGAACACTGGGCGCTGAAGAACCTGCGCGAGAAAGGTCTTGTTGTCTATCGGTCGGAATTTGAACAGGCCCTAGCAGCGAGGGCCATACTCCTGAAAGAAGACCTCCGCAATTTTGCCAGAGGAGAAATCCCGGATATTATAAAGATCGTCGCCGGTGATCCCAACAAAAACATTGAGTTAATGGAATACCTCCTCGAAAGAGTGGATGACTGGCTCAACAGATATTCCGAAAATCCCGAAATCAGATCCCCGGAACCGGAAACCGACGAAGAGGAAGACGAGGCTGAAGAGTGAGACATTACAGCGTTAAGATCGGCATTTTTAAGTTCGGTCTTTCTTTCGACACCCGATCAACACAGCACAAGATAGAAGCCTGGGTTACGATGGAGGGTTGGAAGTTTAGAATGTGGAAAAAAAGGATCAAGAGATGTTAGCCAGAGACCTCTACACCCATCGTTTTAGCAACTCGGAACGCCTCATATTCAAGCGGCATGAGAAAATGACCGTCTCCGAGTGGGCCGAGACATACCGGTACGTCGAAACCGGTCCCAAGAAAGGCCGCTGGACCAATACCATGACCCCCTATCTCGTAGAGCCGATGAACTCCTGGAACGATCCCCATATCCGCAAGATCATCCTCCGCTTCGCCCCGCAGACAGGCAAAACCCAGGTCGCGTTCAACTGCCTCTGCTACGCGATAGACCGCGACCCCGCCCAGGCGATGTACGTCATGCCCGACGAAAAGACGGCGCGCAGAATAAGCACCCGCCGCCTCATGCCCATGTTTAGATCGTCTCCGATAATCCGCGACCTCATGTCCGATAACCCAAACGACACTACATCCCTGGCAGCCTACTTCAAGAACGGAATGGGACTGCTCATGGCCTGGGCCACCTCCGCCGCTGAGCTCGCCTCTGAATCCGTCCGATATTTGATAATGGACGAAGTAGACAAATTTCCCGAATTTTCCGGCAAAGAGGCTGACCCCCTCTCATTAGCCGAGATCCGGACAAACGCCTACCCGCACACGAAAAAGATACTCTACCTCTCGACGCCCACCACGGAAGAAGGCTACATAACCAGGGCCGTAAATGAAGAGGCGGATGAAGTGCGGCAATACCATGTTCCCTGTCCCATCTGTGGCGCCTGGCAGAAAATGGAATTTGAAAACATACTCTGGCCGAAAAATTGCCGGGATCCCAGGGTTGTCATGAGAAAACGCCTTGCCGAATATAGCTGCGTCGAATGCGGAATGCTCTGGAATGATCACATGAGAGATCTTGCCGTCAAAGCCGGCGTCTGGAAAAGTGATAACCCCGTTGAAAGGCCGATCGCCGTCGCGTACACCCTCCCATCCTGGTATTCACCATTCGTCAGTCTGTCATCAGTTGCCGCGGCATTTCTGCGAGGGCAGGAAGGGCCACATAAACTCTATATATTCGTCACCCAGCACCAGGCTGCACCCTGGAAAGAGACTATAGAAACCAAGGAAGAAAGCGCGGTCATGATCAACAAGACCGAGATCCCGTCCGGCATAGTCCCCAAGGATGCGATAGCGCTTACCTGCGGCATCGATGCCCAGAAAAGTGGATTCTGGTTCGTTGTACGTGCCTGGGCTGCCGATTTGACAAGTTGGCTAATCCAGTATGGATATCTCTCTAGCTGGAAAGACCTCGAAACGCTTCTATTTGAAACCCATTATCCGGTCATGGACAGCAACCGCAAGATGGATATAATCCGTGCCGCGCTCGACACCGGCGGATCTGATAGCGAAGACAACGAGTGGTCCCGAACCGAAGAGATCTATACCTGGCTTCGCACCAACGGAAGAAATCGGGTCCACGGCATCAAAGGCGCCTCGCGGCCCCAGTTTCGGAGAGTAGAAATTAGGATACTGGACAAAATGAAAAGAGGCAATCGGATCATCCCGGGCGGCCTGGAACTGCGCTTCCTGGATACCGCTCAGTTTAAGGAAATATTACACTGGCGTCTTGGCCGCAAAGAAGGCGAATCCCAGCGACTTCTCCTGCATTCGGAAACCGGCCTGGACTACGCGCGCCAGTTCCTGGCGGAAGAAAAACGCCGTGACCGCAGAAACAAGATATACTGGAAAAAGATTCGCCGCGATAATCACCTGTTAGACTGTGAAGTCTATGCAGCCGCTTGCGCCGATCCACAATGGACACCCAGCATCCAGTACATAGAAAAAGTCAGAGCAACAGAGAAACCGGTACGCCGTCGTATAATATCAAAAGGATTGTAGGGGACTGTCCCGGAATTTTCCGTTTTGCAGGAAAACCCGGGACTGTCCCCGGCGGACAGAAGGAGCAGAAGGAGCAAAATGACACAGAAGAGCAGCCCGAATATAATCTGGACCATAGACCGCATCTGCGACTACCTCCAGGTCTCGCGCGTCCTGTTTTATCGCCTCGTCAGACACCACGGCCTCCCCGCCACCATTATCGAGGGCAAATGGTGCGCCCACACCGAAAACCTCGAAAACTACTTTCGCAAAGGCACATCCACCCCACCCAGAGACATTTCCGAAGAAGCCGAATAAAAAACACAAAAAAACGCATAAATATGCGAAATAGTTGCTTTTTTTATCATTTTTTACTTGACTTTACCGCGTATTATGTTAGTCTATAAGTGACTGATAAGACTGACAAAAAACAAAAAGGAGAAAAAAGATGAGAGTAGAAACCGACAAATACATTTTCAACACAGGCAAAATCCCGAGAGGATATGGAATGTGGGCTTTTGAGATCAGGGGAAAGACCATTTTTATCACTGGGAACTATGCAGATGCAAAGAAAGAAGCCATCAAGGAAGCTAAAAGACAGGACGCCTTTGAAATTGCGGTGCTACCATAAAACGAAAGGAGAAAGATCAATGACCAGAATCAAAAAAGAATATTACAGAGCATGGAGAAGAAAAGACGTAAGCCGGGCCGCGTTCCTGGCAAAAATTAACGATAAAATCCGGAGAGAGAATTTTGACGAAGCATACAGTAATTATTTAAACGGAAAATGTACGAACTATAACCAGAGCCTGATTAGCGCTTTGGAAGAAATGAAAGGAGAGAGCAAATGAGAGCGGTAAACAAAAAAGCGAAGGCGGTCTTGGATATCCTGACAGAGAACCCCCGGGTATTCGACAATGGTGGCCCGGGGATCATGGCCGTGCATGTAGAAAAATTATGCATCCTCAATGGTGGCACTGTTTACAGCGTTGCTCACTACTACAAACAAAACGGTGACATGATGCGGGATCCTGACATCGAGTTTCTCAAAGGCCGCGACGGTAATTACTACCCGCTTTCATATCGCCAGGATGGTCTCGGTATATTTCACGAGGTCGCCGTTTACGATTCCGCGGGCCAGCTTAAAGGATACCGTCCCAGGATGCAAAAAGACATCGCAATTTTTGCGGGTACTTGGATGAAAAACATCAGAGAGCAGCAGGGATTATCATAGCCGAAATCCCGCCAACCGGCGGGATCGTCCGGGACTGACCACCCGGACCTGACGAGGCAAGTCAGAACACACACCAAACGAAAGGAGAAAATCAATGTTAGAAGAAAGCAGATCACTCGAAGAAAGAAAAGGTTATCAGTGGCCCGCATCATCAATCACGGATCACGAGATGAAGGTCTTGGCGCAGCTCAGAAAGAAAACCGGATGTTCCATTTCGGAATTACTGAGACAATCAGTGGAGATGGTTGGGCGCATGGCACAGGAAAAAGGCGCAATATAGACACCCCCGGTAACCGGCAGGAGATGCCGCCCTCCGGTGACCAAACCGGAGGATCCGGGGGCAAAAAAACCCTACCACAAACCGCACACAAACGAAAGGAGATAAACCGTGCAAGCAATCGACATCAACAAAGTATATCCAAACCCTGACCAACCCCGCCAGCACTTTGATCCGGTAAAGCTCGAAGAACTATCTCAATCCATCGAGAAAAACGGATTGATCGAGCCGATCATAGTCACCAAACGAAACGACAAATATATGATCATCGCGGGAGAAAGACGCTGGCGGGCACACGCCCTTGCGGGTTTAGCTGAAATCAAAGCAGAAGTAATGAACTTGGTCAGCGAACAGACCATCGCGGAACTCGCCCTCCTCGAAAATCTCCAGCGCGAAGATCTGAATATCATCGAGGAGGCCAGAGCGTATCAGAACCTGCTTAATATGGGGATGACACAGGAAAAACTGGCCGAAAAGATGGGAATCAGCCAACCCTGGCGGATCCAGGAACGTCTCAATCTTCTGAAACTCAGGACCGTGTATCAGGATTATGTTTTGAAAAACATCCTCACACCATCTCAGGCATACGAGATGAGTCGTGTCGAGCATCAATTTCAGGACGTGATGTTCAACAAGATTCGCGATGGCAAGCTCAAGACCTATAACGAACTGAGGTCGTTTACTAATGCCATCGTGTATCACCAAGAACAGAGATCTTTTATATCGGAACCCTCAAAAGACGAGCGCAAGGTGAAAGATAAATACGATCGGATGATCGAAAAACTCTTGAAATTCATCAATGGTTCGTTTAATCCGGATGATCTGTCCATCCTGCGGGCAGTGGTCAAATCCTCACTCAAGCGCAACATAGAGCAGATTGATGAGATTATCCTGTATCTGAATAAAGTAAAAAAGGCTATGGTGCAGGCAGAAAGCAAACAGCAACTACAACAAACAATGGAGGTGTAAAGATGCAGACATCAAATTTCAGAAACAGCGGCAAAGATCAGAACGCGGTGGCAATCTCAAGGGGGATCCCCAGATACTGGCGAGGCAAAAGGTACATCGCCCTGGCTCCATCCCGGGAACTAATGAAAATCGAGGACGAGCAAATCTACACCAGACGCTACAAAGAAGAAGTCCTCGACCAACTTGACCCCCAGCAGGTATATGACGACCTGGGACCCGACGCGATCCTGCTCTGCTTCGAAGCCCCCGGCGAATTCTGCCACCGACAACTTGTTGCCGAATGGCTTAAAAAAAACTTAGGAATAGACGTTAAAGAAAAGACTTGACAAACATTAAATAAAAAACTTGACAAACATTAAATAAAAGCGTATCTTTAAGACAACTAAAGGGGAGCTGACCAACCCCGGAAAACCAAAAACGAAAGGAGAAAGATCATGAAATATCAAGACACAACAATTATAGAGATAGCCCAGAAAAGGGGTTCGGCCGCGAAAACAAAAGCGGGCGCGTGGAAATATCTCCTCGCAAATTTGAAACGACCAAACAAGACCCGGAACTCCCACCGCTTTGACTGGGATAACTGGCGTGAATCTCGCAAAACCCGTACCGGCGATGGGCGCGCCCTGATTTTGGGATACAGCCTGGACGATCCTAACACCCCGGGCCGGATTAGGGATGCCGCCTGGGAGATGCATTTAGAATGGAATCGCCGCGCATGCTGGGAAACCTACAGGGATGGATATGGGGCCATTTGTTTGCGCACACGGGAGGGGTCGCGAC
Source organism: Deltaproteobacteria bacterium (assembly GCA_019313735.1). Classification (GTDB taxonomy): domain Bacteria; phylum Desulfobacterota; class Syntrophia; order Syntrophales; family UBA2210; genus UBA2210. The sequence continues at coordinate 11,979 of JAFDAR010000006.1, forward strand.
ACTATGATCATAATTACTGGGATGCGGTTGACCTGCTGGCTCAGGCAGTGCGCCAGGGAAAAATCTCTCGCGCATACAACGATATTGGATTTGATCAAAAAGGACGTGCGGAGGGCGATGCAATACACCATGAGATATATGATATCCGGCCAAAACCATTTGTTGTGCTCGTATGCGTCCGCGAAACAGAGGGGTCAAAGTACGGCGTCCGGACCATCTGCAAAAACTATTACATTATTAAAAGACATGGTAAGGGGATTAAAATTGCCCCCGCAAACAAGGCCATTGCCGCAAAAGCGGCAAAACAGGCAGGAGATGAATTAGGCGTGGCAATAGACATCCTGGAGGGCAAGATCAAGCTGGTCACCCACCACCCTTGTATGGACGGTGTCGCGTATAAACAAGTGGCAATCTTTGGAGATGGTCGCATGGCCTCGGTGTATGATGACTCCGACTGGGTTATTGGTGTAGAACGATATGACAGGGCAATGCGTGATCATAATGGCGGTCTGTATGTATATCCGACGCCTGAACAAGCCAAACACGCGCCATTCCCGGACAACAGCATAAACGCAGACGCCGACAAAATCATACTAAAATGCCAGGTAGGAGGCCTTTATTGCAGGTATGGGGAAAAGCTGGCATTCAGCCGGTGTGTCCCCATAGAATGTCTGGCATAAACAAACAACCCCTCCCTGGTAACCGGCAGGAGATGCCGCCCGCCGGTGACCAAATCGGCGATCCGGGGAGAGAAAAACATCATAACACAGGAGGAAATATGAAAGCAATCGCACCCAAAATTAATGACAAGATAGCGGAATTTTATCCGGAAGTTTTTTCAAACTTGCACTCCGGCGCGACCTACGTGCTGGAGGCATTCCCCCGGCTCTACCAGCGGACGCTGCACGACATGCGGGGGACGTTTTCCGACGGAGAATTAAAACTCATGGTGGACGTGATGAACGCCACCATGCTCACGCCACAATCGGCGGGCCATCACCTCGCTGCCAACGTATCCGACGGGATCGCGCTGGACAGCCTCGACAAGAAATGGAAGATCGATGGAGACAACCTGAAATTCAAACTCGGCGGTCTGTCTCTATTCCAGTTAACCTGCCTCGAAGTCTGGGCGAACGGCTTCTGGTATCGGAAAAAACCAGAGACTGTCCAATCGCCGGAAGAATTTGAAGCCTGGCTCGCGCAATTGAAAGAAGGTCTAATTATGGTCAAGGACCCACTCTCGCCAGACGGTCACTGCTTGCCTGGAATGAGGAAAATGATATAACCCAATCCGGACAAGAAGGTAACACAAAGTGAGATTAGAGGAGGACCCTGGAAACTAATCCTTCGAGGAATGCTCACCATTGCCATGGAATGACCCGGCCGAAGACACCGCCTTGGTACGGAGGCAGGGTTGTGGTTCGAATCCACTGTGTTACCACCCACCTTTCAAAACCCAAAACCCAAAACTAAAAACTAAAAACTAAAAACTAAAAGGTCCCTTTTCCGGGGGCCTTTTTTTGTTTGTCAAGCCCCTTTTTTAGTTCAGGAGACATCATTCTCAGTTCATAGAGCATCATTCTGCGTATTTGTCAAAAACCCGGGGTTATAATTCTCTCATGAAAAAATCCTAAAAAATAACATTCTTGTTTTGTGAAATCGAGGGGGGATTTTCTAGATTTTCCCCGCTTCGAGAGGAAAATCTCAGGAGAGATAAATGGCGATTAAAACGACACTGGAGCAACTCGAAGAAGTTCAGGCTGCTATTTCTAAAGTCATGGGTGGCCAGGCCTATTCGATAGCCGGCCGGTCCCTTACCCGCGCCGACCTGAAATTTCTGTCGGAACGTGAAGGGGTTCTCCTGGCCCGCTATAATGCAGAAAGCGGTATTCGCACTGGCCCCGTGGTCAGAGGAGGGACGCCCTGTTGATGAAAGAAGTCCCCACAAAGCGCGGCAAGGTAAAAATCAAGCCGAATATAATCGACAGAGCTGTCAGCTTTTTCGATCCGGTCCGCGGCGCGAGACGTTTCCAGGCCCGGGCGATGATGGCCTTGACCGGTGGGTATATCGGCGGCTCGAAATCAAGGCGCAGCCTGAAGATGTGGAGCACCTACGGCCATGACGCCGATTCGGACATCCTGCCCGATCTCCCAACTCTTCGCGAGCGCAGTCGTGATCTCATCCGCAACAATCCCTTGGCTACTGGCGCAATCAAGACAAAAGTCACAAATGTTGTCGGCACCGGTCTCAAGCTCCAGTCACGCATCGACCGAAGCGTCCTAAATCTAAAAGATGAAAAGGCCGATGAATGGGAGTCCCGGACGGAACGTGAATGGCGGCTGTTTTGGGAATCGAAAGAATGCGACATCACGCGCACGCTGAACGGCAATGCCCTTACGAAACTCGTATATCGCCAGGCGAAAGAAAACGGCGATGTCTTCATACTCCTGCCCCGCGTCCATAGACAACATTTCCCTTATGACCTGCGCCTCCAGGTAATTGAGGCCGATCGGGTATGCAACAAAGATTTAAAGCCGGATACAGAAACCCTGGCCGGCGGCGTCGAGACG
>JAFDAR010000174.1 GCA_019313735.1 Deltaproteobacteria bacterium
AGAGACTCGCTGGAGATCCCCCCGATCTGCTGATATCGCCCCGGCTGGCACATATAGGCCTCCTGGAATTCAACAGGGCGGAGGAAACTATCAAGGAAGGAAAACACGCGTTGGGGCTTATGCTTCCACTGTTAAAGGATATGACAGGGTGAAGGATAAAAGATAAAAGTCAATTACACAAAAGAATGATCGTTTTCATCTTCCTGATGAGTCTCTTTATTTATGAGGATTTTCGTTTAAGATCAACAGAGTCATAGATATCCCTCGTTATTTGTTCGGAAAGAGAGTACATGGCTCTGCTCATGCCCCGGGTCAGTCCTTCAGGCGTCCGGCTTTCGAGCGCTTCAGAGATCTGATAGTTTTTCTGGAATATTACACGGCTTGTCACATTTTCCGCGTCCATATCAAGAAGCGTAATATTCAGTTTAAGAAGCGCTTCTCCCGGGCCATGTTCATACAACCCGATAAATTCTTCCACGCAGCCCTCCAGAAGAAACCTTGCATTTTCGTAATTGCGATATGAAAATACCGCGCGGAACAAACCCGAAGCCCTGAGGTCACGCAGGAGACAATCTGTTGCCATATCGCCCGGATTTACTCTCCAATTGTGGTAATTGTATGCCTCACGCTTGAATGGGGCAGGTTTGTAGAACATCGAATGGCAATTCAGATGCCTGGGCACGGAGAATCTCTCTACTTTTATCGATTCATCCAGACGGGAAAGGCTGTCATACGCTGGCGGGGTGTATTCAATGAAATACTGCTCTGTCACAGGAGTGGGGCCTCCTCCGCCAACACACCCGGACAACACAAGAATAAAGGCAACCGCGGTTATAATCATAAAAAGGTGTTTCATATCTTTTTACCTCCTCTCTTGTTGGCGAATCTGTGCGCATTGAAGCTCCCCGCCGCAAGCAGTGGGGATGCGCTTACTGTTCAATTCAAAATTGAAAATTAAGGTTTTTCTCCAGTTTAGCTGGAGAAGAGGATCGTCGTTCTTCCTTTCACTCGACCCCTCGAATCCACGAACCCTTCGTTAATTAGCTACCACTACTCGGGAGATGAGCCATAATGTCACTCTATCTTCCTCGGAGGCAGCGGCTTACTGTTTATCAGGTCCGATGGCCGCATGCTGAATCTCTCCATAAGTTTTTCCAGTGTTTCCGACGCGCGACGGAGGTTTTCGCTGGTATCATGGATCTCCATTGCCGTAAACCGTGCCTGCTTCCCCATGTCTTCTATGAGGCTATCGGCTTTCCCAGCGGTCTCCGCAAGGTTCATGGAATCCAGATTGGTCCTTATTACGGCTATGGCCTGTCTGGCCTCGGCAAATGTCATTCTTACCTCCTTCAAGACATCTGAAACCTCGTCTTTCGCGCACAGGTCCTCAAGTCTTGAGGAAACACTGTCAAGGTTAGTAGCCGTGGATTCAAACGTGGTGATAATACTATCTATTCTCTCGTCGTCCAGAAGATTTCCGACCGTGCCAACAGTTGATTTCAACTGATCGGATATGGTCGCAAAATCAATCAGTTTTATCTTTTCAATAACACTGTCAATCCCTGAAAGGAGTGCCTTCATCTCGGATGGACGCGAGGGAATTACGGGGTATCCGGCGGGAAAATCTATATCGATAAAAGAATCGGAGAGTCTTCTGCGATCCATTTCTACGATAACCAGACCGGTTATGCCAATGGCTTTTAACTGGGTTACAACGTCGTGTTCCAAGTCTCCCTTGAGGTCTATTTTCATCACCACTTCAACAAGTTTATTGTCGGGGGCAACCCTGATATCTTTCACTATGCCGACATCAACACCCCTGTACCTGACAGCCGAATTCATCTTGAGACCCTGCACTGATTCATTGAAGTATGAAACGTAAAGAGTGCCCTTATTGAAATACTTCGACGCGTTCACCCATACAATAGCGCCGGCGCCTATCAGAATGCCTGCAGTTACAAAAAGTCCTATCATAAATTTTGATGTCTTCCTGCGCACTTCACACCTCCCAAAAGACTTTGCGACGTTTTTATGCTTTCTGTTTTTTGCTATCAGCTATCAACTTGTCCGGATTAGGTTGTTCCAGCTTGGCCGGATACCGGGGAATCCCGCCTCCAAAGAATGCTTTAACCCTCGGATCCTTTGAATGCTTTCTCAGCTCACGGGGATCGCCCTCTGCGATTATCCCCTTTGCTTGCTTGTCCAGCATAATTACCCTGTGTGCCACGTTGAAAATGGACTCCAGTTGATGGGTTATGATTATCATGGTTGTGCCCATACCGGTATTTACATTCTTTATTAATATATCAAACTCTCCGGATGTAATGGGGTCGAGGCCGGCTGAAGGCTCGTCCAGAAAAAGGACCACGGGGTCCATGACCATCGCCCTCGCGATACCGGCACGCTTCTTCATTCCACCGGACAATTCGGAGGGCAGAAGGTTCTCGCAACCGGCAAGTCTCACCATGCCGAGTTTTGTCCTGATTATCATATCAATAACGGGGGAGGGGAGAGCTGTATATTCCTTGAGGACAAGGGCCATATTATCGTACAGCGTCATGGAACCGAACAGAGCTCCCGACTGAAAGAGCACGCCGGTTCCCTTCCTGAGGGTTTTGAGCTCTTCTCTATCTTCTGTGGCGGGGTCGATTCCCCTTACCAGGATTCTGCCGCCTGATGGTTTCAAAAGGCCTGTCATGCATTTGAAGATGGTTGTCTTCCCGCACCCATTTCCTCCCACTATGGCAAAGATCTCCCCCTCGAAGACATCAAAACTCACGCCTTCAAAGACGATATTCTTACCGTAACGAGCCGCAAGATTTTCCACTTTGACAACAGGAGTCATTTTGGTTCCTTAAGCAATGTTCTGTTTTCAACTTTCACCTTTGATTTTTGCTATCAGCTATCAGGAATATTGACGAGACCACAGCAGAAGTGGCTGATATTCCAACTGCTTCCGCACCTTCACCGGTTTCAAACCCCCTCTGACAACTGATCCCGCTTATAAGTATAGCAAACACCACCGCTTTTACAATACCGGAGATTATATCAAAGGCAGCTATACTTTTGATTGTCTGCTGTATATAGGTGTAAGGTGTCAAGTCCAAGCCCGTCACCCCGACGACGAGTCCTCCCAGGATACCGAACAGGTCGGCGTATAATGTGAGGAGTGGCACGGCTACCATAGCCGCAAGCACCTTCGGCACCGCTATAAACCTTACAGGATCAAATCCCATAACGACAAGGGCATCGATCTCCTCATTTACCTTCATTGTTCCTATCTCCGCCGCGAAAGCGGATCCGGACCGTCCAGCGACAAGTATAGCAGTCATAATGGGTCCCAGTTCTCTGACCACAGCAATGGCGAGGAAGGAGGCGACATATATGTTTGCGCCGAATTGTTTCAGCTGCAGAGAGGACATGAAGGCTATAATAAGACCTATAAGAAAGCTTATAAGCCCCAGGATGGGAAGTCCATCGACGCCGGCCCGCTGGATATAGAGGAGGGAATCGGTCCACCTTATGGAAAGGGGATGAAGAATAGAGTAAAGCATGGCGTCCAGGAGCTCTGCGACAAAGATCATTACCCGAGTAAAATCGTGATAGATATCCTCAAATACACTTGGCATCCTTTCGGGTATCCCGGCATCCAGGTCATGAGCTGTGTAATCCTCACCAGACACTTCACGATTGAGAAGATCCATCGTATTTTTCATTCTGGGTGTCATATTAATGATCTTGAAGGGGATTGATTCTGCATTCGCGTCATTTTCCGTTTTTGCGAGGGCCATGGCGCCCGCACTGTCCAGGGTATCAATGCCGGAAAGATCAATTGTAAGCTGTAATGGGAGGTAATTATCAAGAATGGATTGGATCTCTGCCATCGGGCGATCTATATTTTCTGTTACAAGGTGACCGGACAAATGCAATGTCACGGCTCGTCCTTTTTCACCTTCGACCCGTATCTCATAATGTTGATCAGGATGCTTCATACAAAATCCCATCCATCGGTAAATGGATTACAGTTATCGGTTCTCGGTTGAGAAACAGAGAGCTCAAATCAATATCCACAATCAAAAAAAGAGGGGACGGAGTCCCGGTTATTGGCTGCCTTTCTATTTCAATATTTGGAGCCTGGTTCCAGAAGCACATCATAAGCAAAGTTTACATAACATATCTTATCGGACGTTTACGATTCAGGAAACTCTGCAGCTTTCCGACCCCCCGTCAGTACCTCTTTTAGATTTTCAGAGTCCCTCTTCGGAAAGTTGTTTGACAAGAGCACGCTGCTTCTTTGTGATATTTTTGGGAATATCGATTGTGATCCTGACATACTGATCACCTGTTCCAGTTTTCCTGAAATGCGGGATTCCGAACCCCTTCATTCTTATCCTGGTATTATTCTGGGTAAGCGCCGGTATTTTGATCCTTTTTGTTTCTCCCCCGAGCGTTTTGACATCTATGGAGGTCCCCAATACTGCCTGAGAAAAGGTGATTGTTTCCTGGATATATATGTCATCGCCATCCCTTGTGAAAACCGGATGAGGGACAACAGTGATATTTATAAACAGATCCCCCGGCAAA
>JAFDAR010000175.1 GCA_019313735.1 Deltaproteobacteria bacterium
AGAAGATTCGGGTCACGGTACGATAGAAAGGTCAGCACTCCGGAAAATTTATCAAAATTACAGAAAGCCCCATAGGCGCCCCCCCGTACCCGGATGCGATCCCACAGCCAGGAAGTCCTGAGATAGCGGGTAATAACCCCGATAGAGCCATGATATTTGTACCCGGACCGGTAAATATCCGTTCCCTTTCCCACATAGTTGATCTGAGAGGGAACGATAAGCCCCTCATACTCAGGGATCTTCATGTCAGTCAAAAGATTCCCAGCAATGTCAGCCTCCGCGCCGGTCGGCCCTGCCGGTATTTTGCCTGCAAAGCTGGCAAGATAGGGTCTTACCTTTTCCCATCCTGTTTCATCAACAGTAACATTAAAGAGCATGCTCGCGCGGTTGACAAGGGCCTGCCGCATCTCCTCAAGGGTAGAATAAACTGAAGACCAGTCATTATCTATCCTGCCGGCAAGCTCATCTCAGGCGCAGGTTGACTGCCTGATGTCCGCCGGGTACCAGCTGCTGTTCCTGCCGGGCCTTTTCCTCCAGTAGCATTTGCTTGAAACGCTCTCTATTGTCCAGCCTGACATCCATAAGAATATCCCTGATAATATCGAAAAGCTCCCCCACCTGTGGCAGCATCGCCTTTCCGCACAGAAAAAGCCTGGCCTCGGCCCCCTTTGTATCCTTAATCCCTGATATAAGCAGGGATGGATGAACTCCTCCTGTCTTCCGGTCAATCCTCCGGGAAATCTCAACATAATCTTCCTTCTTTGTACCCATTTCAAGGAGCGCCCTACTGAACAGGGGAATATACTGGATATATCTCTGGAGGAGTGGACGCAGATCCAGGCCTATTTCAATGTACGCGATATCGTTTGTGGATATGTCATGGTACAAAACCGTGGCACCCTTTTCATCCAGAATGGTGATAGGTATCGTCCGGTTTTTCTTCTCCAGATCGGCAATCTTCAGGGTGGGTATGGTCGCCAGGACCTCGGGAGAATCCGGCGTTTCCTGGATTTTTTTGAGCCGTTCGGCGTTTTTAAAGATTTTCTCTAATTCCCCGGGGCTGGCAGTCTTGCGAACATCATCGAGTCTCTGCCTCTCCGCCGCATCCATCTCATCCTCCAGATTTGTATCCGGCTCCATAATAACAGTTGTGCGGTGCGGATTATCCAGGAAATATTCCCTTATCATCTCTTCAAAGAATGGCTCTCCCGAAGCGATACGTGATCTTATCTCCGACAGAAGGGACTCAAAAAAGAGTAGAGCGAGAGGGTCTTCATCATACAGCCAGGTAGTCATTGCCCTCAGCATCAGCACCAGCCCGCGGGGGTAACTGCCGGTATTGTTTTCACGCAGACTGAATTCTATGGTATTAAGCCACTGCGTCGGGGTCAATGCCATCGGCTGCCAATTCCTTCAAGGTCTCCAGTATCAGCGTCTCAACGGCATCCGCCTTCCCCGCGTCGATTCCCTTCAACCCCACGGAGAAAAACAGCTGCCGCAATTCGTCCTCCAGGCCACCTCCTGTAATATCCTCTCCCAGACCGGATTCAATAAGCGCCTTGCGCAGTGGCGAACCGGGAGTGCCGAGAAGGATATACCCCAGGATATGGAGCGCCATATTTGTGACGCCAGTTTACCGTCACCATACCCTTGGACGAATCATCACCGGCGGCAAAGGAACGCGCGGTCCTCCTGGGACTGTCAAATCGTGGCTGGAGATGTACCGCCGAATTTATTTCTATTTTTTTAAAATCTTTCAGATAGGCATCTACAAGGCGCAGCCTCTCTTCCGGGTCATCATCGCCGGCAAAGAAAATGCGTGCATTGGAGGGATGATAGTATCTCCTGTGAAAATTCCTGAACTGTTCATGGGTCAGATCGGGGATAACTGCGGGGTCTCCCCCGGAATCCAGCCCGTATGTCGTATCGGGAAATAGCGACTGTTGTGAATATTCGGCAAGAAGCCTGTCCGGAGATGAGTTGGCGCCTTTCATTTCATTGAAAACTACACCCCTGTACGCAAGAGGTCCATCCGGCTCCTCCATCTCGTAGTGCCACCCTTCCTGCTGAAAGATCTCGGGTGTAATACGCGGGTAGAAGACCGCGTCGAGATAGACATCTATAAGATTATAGAAATCCTGGGTATTCTGACTTGCCACCGGGTAGCAGGTCCTGTCTGGATAGGTGAAGGCATTCAGGAACGTCTGCAGAGAACCCTTTAATATTTCTACAAATGGTTCCTTTACAGGATACCTGCGGGAACCGCAGAGAACGGAGTGCTCCAGGATGTGGGCCACACCTGTCGAATCGCGAGGTGGCGTCCGAAAGGTAATTCCGAACACCTTATTCTCGTCATCATTTGTCATGGATAACAGTTCGGCGCCCGTTTTGATATGCCGATACAGCCTCGCCTGTGTTTTTAACTCGTCGATATATCGCTCCTGTAAAAGTTCAAACCCATAAGATGCCTCTGTCATTTGTTCCTCCGCCGTTTTATTTTGTCTGGTACCACTGAACTGCTTATTATAGCCTTCTTGTTGCCGGGACGCAACAGGTCAAGTCACCTGATTTATTTTTCAAACAAAGAACTTGCATATGATTTTTATTTAAGATAGTTAGCCCCCATAACTTGACATAAAGAGATAGTATCCTTTCTAGATAAAAAGGGAAGCGGAGAGTTATGACCGGACAAATACTAAGAGAATTAAAAAATCACGCCCCTTTTACCCTTTTCGGTGCAGTTACCGGTATAGTAATTATGGTTCTCTTTCAGCATGTACCCCACACAACTGCCCTGAATATATTCTATGTCCTCCATCCGATACACGTTGTTCTCAGCGCTCTTGTTACGGCATCCATGTACGAACTTCACAAATGCGGGGGGCTCAAAGGTAAATGCAATATTTGGGTTTTGCTGGTTATTGGTTATGCAGGCTCTATAGGCATTGCTACTATAAGTGATTCCCTGATCCCCTATCTTGGTGAAGTTATGCTAAATATGCCTAACAGGGGCCTTCACATCGGCTTTATCGAAAAATGGTGGCTGGTAAATCCCCTGGCGATACTGGGAATAGCCATAGCCTATTTCCGGCCGTCGACAAAGTTCCCCCATGCCGGACATGTCCTTCTCAGTACTTGGACCTCGCTCTTTCATATAATCATGGCTACGGGGGATACATTGAGCTGGCTGTCTTATGTCGCAGTCTTAATATTCCTGTTTGTTGCTGTCCTGATACCCTGCTGTGTCAGTGACATCGCATTTCCGCTGTTGTTCGTGGGGAAATCCAAAGAAACAACAGACACATAACTTTTCTCATGGGAACAAAACAGAATCCAGTGATCCTCCAGACTCTTTCAGACGCAAAAATCCTGTCTGAAAAAATTGCCGACACCTTTGCCGCCCCTCGATTTTACCGGGAAAAAAAGATTGAAGTCGGCGAATCTCTCCGTCTGTTTGAAAACAATCCGATGGCCACCGCATGTATGGAGATAATAGCCACGAGGGCGAATTTTTCCGGCCATGGATTGTCTCACGCGAGGAAGGTTGCGATAGACGCGGGGGCTATAATTCTCATCGAAGGACAGCATGCGATGGAAAATGACAGAGTAAACCGCGCCGTTGTTCTGGCACATATAGCCGGCATTCTGCATGACATAAAACGATCGAGCAAAAATCACGCCCGGCGGGGGGCGGAAGAGGCGAGGAAGATCCTCAGGGGATTTGACCTTACAGATAAGGAACAGGTATCTGTGGTCGACGCGATAGGAAATCACGAGGCTTTTCAGCCATGCGCCTCGCTTGCCGCCCCGGACGCTCAACTCCTGTCCGATGCCCTGTACGACGCGGACAAGTTCCGGTGGGGCCCCGATAATTTTACGGAAATGATATGGGATATATCAGACACCCTGGATATATCCATCGAAATTTTATTAGATCATTTTCCCGCCGGATTAAAGTCCCTGAAAAAGATCAGGGATACCTTCCGCACATCCACCGGCAGGGAGTATGGCCCCGACTTCATCACCCTCGGCCTGAAGATAGGGGAAATGCTATACAAGAAACTTGAGAAAGAACACCGCCGGAATTCCTCGCCAGACTGCGGCGGGGATCGGTACGAAAGGCTCTAAAAATAATACAGCGTGGAGAGATAATCGTTAACATTATCGACATCTTCCTGCAGTCTGCAGCTAAAAACAGAATAGGAGTGAACTCTAATGAATTCTTTCTTCAATCCCGACGGGGTGGCAATAATCGGAGCCTCGGACAATCCCATGAGAGGCGGATATCACATCCTTAGCAACACATCAGGCGGGTATAAAGGCAGGATATGTCCCGTAAACCCGAAACATGATTCCATACTTGGAATGAAATGTTATCCCGATGTCTCCTCCATACCC
>JAFDAR010000176.1 GCA_019313735.1 Deltaproteobacteria bacterium
ATGTTCTTTGAGCGTACATTAAATATATATACGACGTCAAGCTTTTGACCATTCTTTCGGAGGATGGTTATTGTATAGTCTTTTATAATGTCCGGGTTGTATCTTGTGGTTTCAGCAAAAATGTATTACAGAAACGGTGCAAACCGGTTTCACAAATCAGTATCACAGGAGTTTAACAATTATGACAATCTCGCGAAAAGTCGAAGGTTTTATGTCAAAGTCTTCCTGGATAAGGAGGATGTTTGAGGATGGGATAAAGCTGAAGGAAAAATATGGCGCGGAGAACGTGTTCGATTTCAGTCTCGGAAATCCCAATGTTGCTCCCCCCGACAGGTTCAGAGAATTGCTGGTGGAAATCGCCGGGGAGAACACCCCGGGCGTCCACAAGTACATGCCGAATGTCGGTTACGCGCGGACGAGGGCTGAAATCGCGGAGTATCTTTCCGGTGTGCATTCGGTGGCCCTGTCTCCGGAACATGTTATTATGACCTGCGGAGCGGGAGGAGCACTGAATGTTGTATTTAAAACACTTCTTGATCCCGGAGAAGAAGTCATCATACTTAAGCCGTTTTTTGCCGAATACACCTTTTATGTGGATAATCACGGCGGTGTTCCTGTATTTGTGGAAACAAATGAGGATTTTTCCCTGAATCTTGATGCTATCGAGAGGGCTGTAACAGAGAAAACAAAGGTGATTTTGATTAATTCTCCGAATAATCCAACAGGAAAGGTGTATGACGAGGAGTCTATAAAGGGCCTTTCGCTGCTTATCGAGAGGAAGGAAAGGGAATATGGTAAAGAGATATATCTTGTTTCCGATGAACCTTACAGCACGATAACCTACGATGGAATAAAAGTCCCCGCCATTCTTGGCGCCTGCAAGAACGGCATAATAGTAACGTCATATTCGAAAAGCCTGTCCATTCCGGGTGAAAGGATCGGTTATATAGCTCTTAGTCCCGAGATTCCAGGTGTTGAAAAGCTGGTAGGGGGGCTTGCCCTGTGCAACAGGATACTCGGTTTTGTGAACGCCCCGGCGTTTATGCAGAGGATCGTGGAACGGATGCAGGGAATATATGTCGATGTCGAGCACTACAGAAGGAAACGAGACCTGCTGTGTGACGGTCTGTGGAAGGCGGGATTCGAGTTTGAAAAGCCTGAAGGCGCCTTCTATCTCTTTCCCAGAACACCGATAGACGATGATGTAGAATTTGTCCGCGCGCTGCAGGAGAAAAATATCCTTGTTGTCCCCGGGAGTGGATTCGGGGGCCCCGGACATATTCGTATTTCCTACTGCGTTGACGATTCCACGATTATAAACTCTATGGATGGGTTTAATGCAGTCATGAAAAGGTACAGGAATGGTTAGTAAGTTAGAAATTATTTTCTGCGTTTTTTGGCAGAAAATAATTTTGTTAACGAACTTATCCCGTTTATCGGGGTTAGGAGCGTTTCAATGAAAGAGAATCGGCCATGGGGATATTATCAGGTACTTTCTGATGAAGCGGATCACAAGGTGAAGAGGATCGTTGTCTATCCCGGCAAACGCTTGAGCCTCCAGAGACACCGCCATCGTGATGAACACTGGTATCTGCTGGGCGGGGAGGGTATTGTCACCATCGGCAGCGAAGATCTGCATGTAAAAAGAGGGCAATCGGTGGATATTCCAAGGGACACGCTACATCGTATGACGAATTCCGGAACAGAGCCTGTGATGTTTATAGAGGTCCAGACAGGCGATTACTTTGGTGAAGACGATATTGAGCGGGTTGAGGATGATTATGGACGGGTGTAACTCAACAGAATCATAGATAGGGCGGCTGATATGGAAACAGTAAAGATTACCATACTTGGATCGGGAACATGTGTCCCATCTCTATCTCGCAGTTCCTGTTCTGTGCTTATGGAGATGGGCGGCGCGAAACTCGTATTTGACATGGGCACCGGTACGATGAGACGTCTCCTCGAATCAGGCGTCACGATAGGTGAGGTATCCCATATCTTTTTCAGTCACCTTCATCCTGATCATACCGGAGAGCTGGTCGGGTTTCTCTTCGCGAGCAAGTATCCGGAAGGGTGTCGGAGACGCGACAGTGTCAGAATTACAGCCGCCGCTGGATTTATGGATTTTTATGAAGGGTTGAGGGATGTGTATGGACAGTGGGTGGAACTGGAAGAAGGAATTGTGAGTATTGTTGAGATGAGCAATTCAGGGCCGGATTCAATTCAACTCGATTTTGCGACTGTAAACACCCTCCCCATGGCGCATATAGAAAGCAGCATATTACTGTGAAAACGCGGTAAGACTCGCTATGGATGCCGATTTGCTTGTATGTGAATCCGCGTTTCCGGATGGAATGAAAGTTGACGGTCATTTGACACCCTCGCTCGCGGGCAGGATTGCCTCAGAGGCTGGCGTAAAGAACCTTGTTCTCACTCATTTTTACCCTGAGTGCGAAGGGGTTGATATCGAGGCACAGTGTCGGAAGACATACAGCGGCAGGCTTGTGTGTGCCGAAGATCTTATGCTTAAAAGTCAGAAAATTCAACAAGTTCAGGATACAGGATTAAGCTTGGTATGACGGTTTTGGGACTCTTTATGAAGCTGTCAACCGTGAACCTGAGTAGCTACAATCAGATATCTTCAAACCGGCCAAGTTCAACATTTTTCCTGACCTTGCCGGAATCAAAAATCCGTCCGTTCATCGCGATGTATACACCCGGCGGTAGCAATTGGACCGCGGCTATCGCGCATCCGATATTGAATTCCGCGTCACTCGATCTGAATCTTGCCGGTTCCATCGAGCCAATTTCCGCGGTTTGCACCATGGTATCGGTTCCGTGCGTTATCACAATGTGCCGGTGCCTGTCTTCCGCCACCCTGCTCAGGATTATCTGACGCTCCTCATCGGTGATGTCCAAACTGTCTTTTCTTAGGATGGAGTCACATTCGTATTCAAAACCGACATTTACTTCCTTCAATATCTCGAGGAGACTGGAATCTCCTACCTGATAGTCGTTTTTCCGGTCGAAATACACCTTGTCTATTGTGCCTCCGACTGTGAAAAATTTGATCTTCATGATTTCCACCTGGGCGTTTTTTCTAAGGGACATAATAACAACCAATCCTGTTTGTCAAGATGAAAGGTTTACTCGATTGACACAAAAAAGCGCCCCCTTCAATAAGGAGACGCTTTTTTGTGTATCTGTCCCAGGGATATTTACTCGTTCTGGAGATCAATAGCCATCTGTACAAGAGCCCCCACTTGATCATCCGGTACACGACCACGCACTATCGCACGGCACACACGATTTTTGTCCAGGAGTATCGCGTTCCCGCTGTCTTCCTTCAGACCCCACGCACTCCTCAGTGACGCGTCATAATCAAAGAGAATGACGGTATTGTATTTCTCTGCCTTTGCAGCGCCAAATGTCTTGATAAGTACGTCCGGCTTCCAAGACGCTTTACAGTCGGCAATTCCCATCCCCCTGTAAGTTGCCTCTTTGAGAAGCCCGTCATCTTTTGCCTTTTTCATGGCATCGGTGAAATGTTCATTTATGTCTTTCTCATCCGGATCATTATAGTTAACCAGAAGTACCTTGCCTGCCCAGCTTTGCATTGTGTAGAGATTGCCATCCCCATCTGGAAATGACCAGTCCGAAGCCTTGTCCCCCACCTTTAAATCTCCCGCAATTGCACCTGAAGCTGTCCATAGCAATACCAATAGAACCATAAAAAACATCTTCTTCATTTTAAACCCTCCCTTTCGATTGATGATATTACACGACCCGTGCTGTGCGACTATACGGGAAGGAATACCGCATGTCAACAAGTTTTACGCAGGCCTGCCATCCCTCCTTAATACCTGATCTCGAAATCCTCAAATCTGGTCCCGACTGGTCGGGACTCTTCCACGATCTTCACCTCCCTGACATGGGCAAAACGCGGCCCTTTTTTACACCAGTCTATCATCTTTTCGACATCATTTTCGCTGCCTTCGAATATGGCTTCAACCCTGTTGTCGTCTAAATTTTTCACCCAACCTGCGAGACCTGATTCTAACGCCTGTTTCTTTGTTTCTGCCCTGAAAAATACACCCTGGACTCTTCCTGTAATGAAGACGTGAACCCTTCGTGTGGCTGATTCGCAGGAACCCTGTTCCGACTGGTTGTCATTTGAATCCCGGCAACTTTTGACCATTCCTTACTCCTTACTCCTTACTCCTTACTCCCTGTCCTGTAATTTCCAGAAACTCCCCTTCATCAAGAACGGGTATACCCAGGAGTCTGGCCTTGTCCAGTTTAGAACCGGGGGATATGCCGACGACCACGTAATCAGTGTTCTTTGTTACAGACGATGAGACATTTCCTCCCAGGGATTCTATAATTTCCCTTGCCCTGTTTCTCGAAAAATTTTGGAGAGTTCCCGTAAGAACGAAAATTTTTCCCGAAAGATTCCCGGATGCCATGTGGCCTTCTACCGGTTTGACTCCGGCCTCTTTCAGCCTTTTCATGGTCCGGAGATTGAACGGTTCCCGGAAGAATGTCGTAATACTGCCGGCAATTTCAGGTCCGATCTCTTTTATGAACAAAAGATCTTCCTCGCTTGCATTCATTATGTTATCCAGCGTTCCAAATGTTCGCGCCAGCACCTTCGAGACATGCTCGCCTGTATGCCTGATGCCCAGTGCGAATATAAATTTATCCAGGGGAGGGGATTTGGATTTTTCCAGTGAAGACAATAGATTGCGAGTGGATAGATCGCCCATCCTCTCAAGGTTCGCCAGGTCATCTTTGGTGAGATAGTAGAGGTCGGCGGGGTCACTGATGATTCCGCTGTCAAGCATCTGCGATATCAGTTTTTCTCCCAGGCCCTCTATGTCCATACCGCCTCGGGAGACAAAGTGTCCGATATTTTCCCTGATCTGTGCCGGACAATCAATATTGATACACCTGTGCGCGGCCTCGCCTTTGAGGCGGACAACCCTGGACCCGCATACTGGACATGTGTCGGGTATTCTAAAAGGTTCTTCACCGTTTTTTTCGGAAGGTCCTGCGGTTTTTACTATTTCCGGTATGACATCGCCCGCCCTCTGCACTATCACAGTATCCCCGATGTGGATATTCTTTCTGTCTATTTCATCCTGATTGTGCAGGGTTGCGCGACTGACCATCACACCCGCGACGTGAACGGGTTTCATCTGCGCGACAGGGGTCAGAACGCCTGTTCTACCGACCTGAATGATAATGTCTTCAATGATTGTTGTGGCCTGGGTCGCCGCGAACTTGCAGGCAATGGCCCACCTTGGGCTCCTCGAAACTGCGCCGAGACGATCCCGGATATCTGTCGAATCGACCTTGATGACCGTGCCATCTATCTCGTAGGGAAGGGTTTCACGTCTGGCGATCATATCGCGGTAATAACGGATGCACCCCTCTATGTTCGCTTCGCTCCGAATGTGAGGATTTACCGGAAAGCCCCAGTCTGTGAGGGCTTGCAGAAACTCCCAGTGCGTCCGAAATCCCGATAGATCGGGTCTGGCGAATCCCATGGCGTAGCAG
>JAFDAR010000177.1 GCA_019313735.1 Deltaproteobacteria bacterium
TGCAACGTCCTTCCGGCGATTGCGGGCAGGTGTAAATGTATTATGCTGGGCGATAAGACCCCCATTGAGATGCTGGAGGATTCTTTCGCGGTGTAATGTAATGAGCATAAATTAATTAAGGCGCTCTGAACTTTGGCGCCTGAGCAAGGAGGAATGATATGTCGTATGAAATTAAGAAAGCTGCCATTATAGGGGCAGGGGTTATGGGTGCCACGATAGCCGCTCAGATGACCAATGCGGGAATCGAGTGCGTCATGCTGGACATTGTGCCTCCCTTTGATCCGAGCGAAGCGGATCTTAAAAAGGGCCTCACAAAAGACAGCAAGGCGTGGCGAAACAGTTTCGCGGCAAACGGGTTGAAGGGCGCGGTGAAGTCCAGACCCGCCAGTTTCTATTCAAAGAAGAATGCGTCAATGATTTCCATCGGAAACCTTGAAGACAATCTCGATATGTTGAAGGATGTTGATTTTCTTCTCGAGGTTGTCGTGGAGAACCTGAAGATCAAGCAGGGGCTCTTCGCGAAAGTTGAGAAGGCGGTAAGCCCGGACTGCATCATTGCAACCAACACTTCCGGTATTCCGATTAAAGAGATCTCGTCGAAGATGAGCGCGAAGAATAAGGAACGTTTTCTGGGAGTTCACTTCTTTAATCCTCCCCGCTATATGAGACTTGTGGAGGTTATTCCCGGCGAGACGACAAAGAAGGAAATTGTCGATTACATGACCTATTTCCTGGAGAACGTTGTTGGCAAGGGTGTCGTTATATGTAAAGACGTTCCCAACTTCATCGCTAACCGTATCGGAGTATATGATATATCCAATGCGGTAAAGACAATGCTGGATAAAGAACTTACGATACCGGAGCTGGACGCTGTTATTGCAAAGGTTCTCGGCAGGCCCGGTTCAGCGATCTGCGGGACCATCGACCTTGTCGGTATCGACACAGGCTATCATGTCATGAAAAATCTTGTTGAGGCACTGCCCAATGACGAGATGATAAAAACCTTTACACCGCCTGAGTTCATGGACAAGATGATGGAGAACAAGTGGCTCGGCAATAAGACCAAGGGTGGTTTCTACAAGAAGACTAAAGATGAGAAGGGCAAAAGAGTTAAGCTGGTTCTTGACTATAACAAGATGGAATATGTTCCCTTCAAGAAACCTAAATACGAGTCGGTCAAAGCGGCAAGCAAGACAGAGGGAGGCTTCGATGAAAAGCTGAAGGTCCTCTTCTACTCGGAAAAAGATGTTGCCGGTGAGGTTACACGGGAGTATCTCTGCAAAAACTTCATATATTCCGCGAATCGTATTCCCGAGATATGCGACACTGTCTATCAGGTGGACAACACCATGAAGTGGGGCTACAACCACAAAAAGGGCCCCTTTGAGACATGGGATGCCGTCGGTGTGAAGGAATCAGTCGAAGTAATGAAAAAGATGAAACTGAAGATTCCGAAGACGATCACCGAGATGCTGAAGAAGGGCTGTGAGTCCTTTTACATGAAGAAGGAAGACGGCAAATATTACTACGATTTCGAGAAGAAAGGCTATGTGAAGATGGAGGATAATCCGAAGATTATTCTTCTTCCCGATGCCAAAGCGCAGAATAAGGTCATCAAGTCAAATGTGGCTGCCAGTCTTGTCGATATCGGTGATGGTGTTGCCTGTTTTGAGTTCCATACCAAGATGAATGCTATCGACGAGGACATGATTACCATGCTCGAAGACAGCTGTGATATCGTATCGAAAGATTTTGCCGGTATGGTTGTAGCTAATCACGGGACGAACTTCTGTGTCGGAGCCAACATATTCCAGGTGCTTATGGCGGTTCAGAATGGTGAATGGGATCTACTTGACAAGCAGATCCATGACCTGCAGTACGCCAACATGAAGATGAAATATCTGGACAAACCCGTTGTCACTGCTCCGGCGGGCATGGCTCTGGGTGGAGGTTGCGAGATATCCATGCATGGTCAGAGGTGTCAGCCATGCGGTGAGACCTACATGGGCCTGGTAGAAGTGGGTGTCGGCGTGATTCCCGCGGGCGGCGGATGCAAGGAGTTGATGGTTCGCTGCACGGAGGGGATTCCGGACGGCGTGGTTGAAGAGGGATTGAACATGCAGCCGATTTACCAAAAGATCCTCATGAATATCGGGCAGGCCAAGGTGGCCACCAGTGCCATGGAGGCAATGGAGCTCGGTTATATCAGAAAGACGGAAAACATCAGCCTCAATCGTGACCATCAGATATGGGATGCAAAGGAACTCGTTCTTTCAATGGCAAAGGCCCATAAGAAGAGAAAACCCGATATGATTCCCGTCATGGGAGAGAGCCTGATGGGTATCGCACATGCCGTCCTGTTTAACATGAAACATGGTAACTACATGTCAGATTATGACGAGCATGTGACGATGAAACTCGCGTGGGTACTTTCCGGTGGTCAGTGTATGGAAGGTACCTTCGTTACGGAGGATGCGATTCTTGACCGTGAGAGAGAGGCCTTCCTCAGCCTGGCCGGTGAGCAGATGACACAGGATCGTGTCATGTACATGTTGACGAGGGGAAAACCACTACGTAACTAAAAAATATACTATTTATTACTGACACTGGCCATAATCCAATGGCCGGGTCAGTGATAGATGACAAGGAGGATTATTATGCGAGATGCTGTTATTGTCGAAACAGTGAGAAGCCCGGGAGGGCGTTACAAAAGAGGAGCTCTTGCCCAGACCAGGGGTGACGAGATAGGGATCCAGGTTATGAAAGGATTGATGGCGAGGGTTCCGCAGGTCAAACATGAAGATGTCGATGATGTTATCTGCGGTTGTTCGTTTCCCGAAGCTGAGACGGGTATGAACATCGGCAGGGTTATAGCGCTTGGCGCGGGATTTCCCGTAAC
>JAFDAR010000178.1 GCA_019313735.1 Deltaproteobacteria bacterium
GCCCGGCCCACAAAGGGTTTCCCCTGTATGTCCTCGTCTCTTCCCGGGGCCTCGCCGACGAATACAAGGTCGGCAGTGGAGCTGCCCTCTCCAAAGACAATGTGGTTTCTCTTGTCGTGCAATTTGCACCTTTTGCAGTCTCCGAGTTCTTTTCTTATATCCTCCAGCGTGATGGATGGGGCGTGAGCCACCCTGTTATTCGCTGTGGCATTAACAGGCGCGGATGATAACGCAACCGAATTTCCCTTTATGTACAGGTTACTGTAAAGACCATTCCTTGATTCCTTTTCGGATATTATGTGATTTTTCAGGGCGCTTGTCAGTTCCAGAAGTTCGTCTCTCATCTCTTAGCCTTTTTGCCGGAGATTTCCAGTATCCTGTCCAGTATCCTGTCCGCCACATCTTTTTTGTCCATAAGGGGCAATTCTTCGATGCCGCCTGACCTGTCTATTATCTTCACAATATTTGTGTCGTGCTGAAATCCGGAGCCGGGGCGGCCAAGTTCGTTCGCCACTACCAGGTCCATATCTCTGGCAATCATCTTGCTCTTCGCGTTTTCAACAAGATTGCCCGTCTCCATGGCAAATCCCACAAGTACGCGACCTCCTTTTCTGCTGCTGACCTCTGATATTATATCGGGCGTTCTCTCAAGGTGAACATCCAGCGCTCCATCTTTCTTCTTTATCTTGGAATCCGAGGCAACGGATGGACGGTAATCGGCTACCGCGGCAGCCTTGATGATGACCGTCGAATCTTCCAGACACTCCATTACGGCCTCTCTCATCTCCTCAGCGCTCGATACTCCCGTGAATTTGACACCCGCCGGTATGGAAAGCGAAGTGGGCCCACTGATCAGTGTGACATCCGCGCCTCTCCTCCTCGCCATTATGGCCAGCGCGTATCCCATTTTACCGGATGAGTGATTGGATATATACCGCACCGGATCAAAGGATTCCCGTGTGGGACCCGCGGTTATCAGCACCCTGTGTCCTTCCAGGTCTTTCTCTGTCAGAAGAACTTCTACCTCTTCAGCGATATCTCCGGGGTCCGGCAATCTTCCGGAGCCCTGCGACTTGCAGGCAAGTTCTCCATATCCGGCGTTCACAAAGAGATAGCCCAGCGCGGCAAGCTTATCAATATTGGACCTCAGAATGGGATTCTCATACATGTTTGAATTCATAGCCGGGCATATCAGCACGGGGGCTTTTGTAGCTATTATTGTCGTAGAGAGTAAATCGTCAGCAATACCAGACGCGATTTTGCCGATTATATTGGCTGTTGCCGGAGCTACAACAATTATGTCGGCAGATTGTGCCAGAGATATATGAGGTATTTCAGAGTCACCGGCAAGGGAAAACATGTCGCTGTAAACCGGATTACCGGAGAGTGTCTGCAGGGTAAGCGGGGCTATGAACCGGGTCGCGTTCAGGGTCATGATGATCTTCACTTTCGCCCCCCGTTTTACGAACTCCCTTGTCAGCTCCGCGGCCTTGTAAGCGGCAATGCCGCCGGTTATCCCGAGAACAATAGTCTTATCTTTCACCATAGCGATATCCCCGTATCAGGCAGGTTATTCGGTGTAAATTCTATAATAATGTTTACCACCTGAGTGGTTGCGAAAATATAACAGTTATTATATATAACGTCAACCGCGAAACGGTTGACGTAAAATTCAGAAGATCTGGTTAAATGATAAAAGAGAGGATTATATGAAAAAATATCTGAGGTATCTGTTCTCTATTGTGTTAATAGCGCTGGTGGGTGTGGGGATATGGGCCTTCATGGTCTATTGCGAGGGAGAAGAACCGGAGATAATATTAAACCGTGATATCAAGATGATAGGGCAGGAAACAACCTTCGATGTCATCTGTGTCGACAGAAAGAGCGGCCTTCGAAATGTTTCCGTCGATATCTCACAGGATGGAAAGAAATACACATTAAGTTCTTTGAATCTGCCTCAAAGGGGGGTAAATAAGGAAACCCTGACAGTTGATGTATTCCCGGAAGACCTGAAACTCCATGACGGAACCGCCACGATCGACATAATCGTCACTGACCATTCGCTCAGGAAGAATACAACAGTCAAAGTGTTTGAAGTGGTTATAGATACCATACCACCCAGGATATCCCCTGTAAGTTTTTCCAACTATATAAACCCGGGGGGGTCGTGCGTCATAGTCTACAATCTTTCAGAAAATGTGCCTCTAAGCGGCGTACAGGTCGACAATGCTTTCTTTCCCTCGTATCCGGCAATCGCATCGGACGCAGTCCACCGTGTATCTTATTTTGCCATCCCCATCATGGAAGCCGCGGGAAAAAGTCTGAAGATAAGTATCCTGGCTGAAGACGATGCCGGAAACAGTTCGCTCTCCCCGGTCTCTTTTCATATAAGAAATAAGAAATTCCGCAGTGACAGGATGAATATCAGTCAGCGTTTCCTGGAGATGAAAATGCCGGAGTTTCAACACAGATACAAAGATTTGAGGGGGACCACTCTGCTCGAAGCCTTCTCGCGCGTAAACGGTGAGATGAGAGCGGCCAATTTGAAAACCATCCAGACAATCTGCAAAGACTCGCAGCCGGAGCAACTCTGGGATGGAGCCTTCCTCCGGATGAAAAATGCCGCCACCATGGCAACCTTCGGCGACAGGAGAACCTATTATCATGACGGCAGGGAAATAAGCAAAAGCGTGCATATGGGAGTCGATCTCGCATCCACGAGAAACGCGCCGGTACAGGCGTCAAATGGAGGCATTGTCAACTTCGCGGCGTATCTCGGAATCTACGGCAATGCAATAATCATAGATCACGGCATGGGGATCTTCAGCCTCTATGGTCATCTCTCCTCGATAAATGTGAATAAAGGACAAAAGGTTAAAAAAGGAGAAATAATAGGCCATGGCGGGAGGTGATCACCTTCACTTCAGCATGATAGTAGGGGGGGAATTTGTAAACCCGGTGGAATGGTGGGATCCACACTGGATAAAGGATAACATAACGAGAAAGCTGTCGTCTCCGTAAGCAAAACAGCTGTGAACTGTAAACCTGAGTCGCTTTTAGTGGATTCGTCGCTTACGCTCCTTAATCTACCCTACACGCCGTGAACTGTAAACTGTAACCTGTGAACCTGAATAGTTTTACGCCCTGTCTATATCCCGGTGGCTCACATTTGTTGTATAGTTTCTGCCCGTAAAATATTTTGCCGGTACATCCTATACCGATATTCAGGTATGATTTTCCCTCTTTCTCGTAGAGTGGCACCAGGAATGTCATCATCTTAGATAGTTGCGTGAGGAACTGCCCGGTGTCATCCCAGGCCATAACATATTCTTCCACGGCCTTTTCATTGCCATTGTGTTCCTTGAGATCCTTAACAAAATAGGGATTGGGAAGAAATCTGACATCCATCACGATATCCGCGTCCGGGGGCAGACCAAAACGGTATCCGAACGATATCAGGTTTATAATAAGTTTTTTGGTTTTGCCGGGCGCGAGATAGAGCCCCTGGACATGTTCCTTCAACCGGTGAACGCTGTAATCCGACGTGTCAATAACATTGCTGGCCATCCCCTTCAATTCTCGCAATTTATCTCGCTCCAGATTGATGCTCTCAAGGATGGTCTTGTCCTTCGAGAGGGGATGTGTCCTCCTCGTCTCGCTGAACCTCCGCATGAGCAGTTCATCGCTCGTATCAAGAAAGAGTATCTCAATATTGTATTTCCTTTTCTTCAATTTGGAGAGGATCTCTATATGTTTCTCAAGAAAATGTCTCTCACGCAGATCCATAACCAGGGCTATCTTTGAAACTTCGGACGAAGCTTCGGTTTGCAGGTCCAGAAATTTAGGAAGAAGCATGATCGGAAGATTATCAACGCAAAAAAAGCCTATGTCTTCCAGTGCCCTCAGGGCAGTACTCTTTCCTGAACCCGAAAGGCCCGTCACGATGACGATACGAAGATTTTTCATTACGCCCCCGCTTTCTGCAAAGTTTGAGGGTTGAGGGTTGATGATTGAGGATTGAGATTCAAAGTTTCCGGTTTCCGGTTCAAAGATTCATGTTTCCGTCCTTAACCGTGAACTGGTAACCGTGAACCGTCTTTAACTTTAAATGCCTGTCCCATCTTTTTCAACTATAAGATTGTATATATCTTCAGATGTTTCAGCTTTAATAAGAGACTCTCTGAAGGAGATATCTTTCAACATCCGAGATATCCTGGCCAATGCCTTCAGATGCAGTCCTGCTGAATTCTCCGGTGCCAAAAGCAAAAAGAAGATATGCACAGGTCTGCCGTCCATAGAATCAAAATCAACCCCTGTCACACTTCTTCCGAATGAAACAACAAGCTTTTCAAGTCCCGCAAGTTTTCCATGGGGTATGGCAATACCATCACCTATTCCTGTGCTTCCAAGTTTTTCTCTCTCCAGCAGCACCTCAATCATGGCGCTACGATCAATACTTATGCCGTCGCGAAGAAATACATCC
>JAFDAR010000179.1 GCA_019313735.1 Deltaproteobacteria bacterium
ATGCACCTGTAAAAAGTCAGCCGGCAGATCTACACGAAAAGCCGGTTGAAAATGTAGATCCGGGAAACATATTACCCAAATTGCTCAAAAGAGCGCAATATTGTTCTTTCACATCCTAGATTCCCGAAGATCATAACGATAAATCTTTATCATGCCATCGTAAACAACAAATAATTATGGATTAAATGTGTTTTCTCCTTGCCTCAAACATCGTTATGTGAGAATATAACATAACGATGTTTGAGGAGGCTCTATGGCCATTGTGCACCAGCATGACAAAAGATCCGGCATAACCTATGCCTACGAATCAATCTCTCATTGGGATAAGGAAAAGAAACAATCCCGGGCAAAACGCACCCTGATTGGTCGAGTAGATGATATCACCGGAGAGATTACGCCGACCAAAGGAACAAATAAGCCGAAAGGGTTTTCCATTCCGAAGACTGCCAAGAGAGGCCCTGTTCCAAGCACGGAAACCTCCCGGAAATTCTACGGTGCCACCTACCTCCTCGATGTTCTTGGTAAAAGGCTTGGACTGGTTTCGGATTTGAAGCAATGTTTTCCTCACAGCTATAAGCAGATCATCTCTCTTGCCTACTATCTTATCCTCGAATCATACAGCCCTCTGAGTCGCTTTTCAAAATGGTCTTCGTTGCATCAGCATCCGTACGGGCAAGATATTCCATCCCAGAGAAGCAGTGAACTTTTTGCCTCCATTACAGAAGAGGATCGCTATCGATTCTTCCAACTCCAGGCTGCCAGGCGCTGTGAGAAGGAATACTGGGCCTACGACATCACTTCTGTATCAAGTTACTCGGAGTGCCTAAAACAGATAAGGTACGGTTTGAACAAGGAAAAGGATCATCTTGCTCAACTCAATCTGGCCCTTGTTTTTGGCCAGGAATCAAGCTTGCCGTTTTATTACCGCAAGTTGCCGGGAAACGTCACCGATGTCAAAACCGTCAGAAACATGTTGGCAGACATGGACTTCCTGAACCTGCAAAAGGTTCATCTGGTCATGGATCGGGGATTCTACAGCGCCCAAAACATCAATGAATTGTACAAAGAGCACCATAAATTTCTTATTGGAGCCAAGCTTTCTTTGAAGCTTGTAAAAGAACAGTTGGATAGAGTTCGTCATTCTTTGCGTGAATGGTCAAATTACTGCGAGAACCATGAAGTATTTGCTATGTGCGTTCCCGTAAAATGGGACTACATCCAGGAGCGTCCCTATAAAGGGGATACCATCCGGGAAGAGCGAAGGATGTACCTTCATCTTTATTTCAACAGCGAGCGGGCTGCCGAAGATGAGCAAAGACTAACGCGACGCCTGCTGGCACTCCAGAAGGAGCTGCAGAGTGGTGAAAGGAAGCCCGAGAACTCAAAGCTCTATGATAAATACTTTGAAATCCATGAAACACCGGCAAGAGGCATCAAGGTGATAGCCAGACAAGATGCGATAGATGAGGCCAGAAGAAATTATGGGTATTTTGCGCTTGTCAGCAATGAAATTAAAGATCCCGTCAAGGCGCTTGATGTCTACCGCAACAAGGATCTGGTAGAAAAAGCGTTCGGCAATCTCAAGGAGCGCCTGAGCATGCGAAGGTTGCTGGTTTCGTCGGAGCAATCACTGGATGGAAAATTATTCGTGCAATTCGTGGCGCTGATATATTTATCCTATATCAAAAAAGCGATGCAGAAAAACAAACTGTTTGGCAAGTATACTCTTCAAGACTTGCTGGATCAATTTGATGTGATCGAATGCTTTTGCAGACCAGGAAAAGACTTGCGTTTCGGCGAGATCACCAAGAAGCAACAGAAACTCTACGAAATCCTCGGTGTCGTTTCCCCCTCATCGTTATGAGGTGGCGGGAATCCAGGTTGTAAAGTATTTTGTGAAAGCCGGTCTTTCGCATAAGGGGTATACTGTTCATACACTCCGGCATACCTTTGCCACCGAGCTTCTCAATGCCGGTATGCGTCTGGAGTGTCTCCAGATGTTGCTGGGGCATCGGTGCATAGAGGAGACGCGGCGATACGCCCGGCTTACCGACAAAACTCGTGAGGAGGAGTATTTTAGAGCCATGTCCAAGATAGAAAGGGGGAACAGCGATGATGATGACCGACACAATAGTTAACTGGCGGCGATTTTTGAAAAGGAGAAACTGTGCACCCAATACCGTTAAGAACTATCTGAATGCGCTCAGACACTTCATACTCTGGCTGGATATACCGGCGGAGGATGTGACGCACACAAAGATCTCGCGCTACATCGATTATCTCATGGCAAAACGACTGAGGCCCAAGACCATCAACTGTCATGTGAACAGCATCCGTCAGTTTTATCATTATCTTCGAGAAGAGGAGCATAGAGACATCATCAATCCCATTCGAAAGAGTCATGTTCTGCGAATGTCCAAGCCCCTCCCCAGGCACTTACGGGATGAACAGGTGGAGCTGTTCTTTCATGTTGTAAAGGGAGCTCGCGACCTGGCCATGTTCATGCTGATGCTCAGATGTGGTCTGCGGGTGGAGGAGGTCTCGTATCTAACACTGAACGTCATTGACTTCAAACGCAGGAAAATCCTCATCGAGGATGGCAAAGGTTCTAAGGACCGAATCGTGTATATGAGCAACGACGCCCTCCGTGCCCTGGCAGCATATCTGAAGGTACGGCCTTCATCCAGATCCGGAAGAGTCTTTCTGGTAGAAAAGGGGCCATGTACGGGACATCCCCTCTCGATTCGTGGTATTCAAAAGCGTATGGAGTATTATGCGCATAAAGCGGGGCTCAGGATCTCCTGTCATCATCTTCGGCATACCATGGCAACCCAGATGTTAAACGCCGATGCCGATCTGTCTACGATCCAGGACATTCTGGGACA
>JAFDAR010000180.1 GCA_019313735.1 Deltaproteobacteria bacterium
AATGCACAGCCCTCGCCGGCAAACACAACATAAGGCTCTGGGGACCCAACTGCATGGGTCTTCTCGACGGTCATTCGAGGAATGTATTTTCCTTCATGTATACGGATTCGTGGAAGACCCTGATGGTTCCCGGAAGCGTTTCGATGATCGTTCAAAGCGGCATGCTCTCCGCTGCCTTTCTCATGATGATACTTGAGAGGGGAGGGATGGGTGTAAGCAAGATATGCTCTATAGGCAACAAGTGTGACGTCAATGAAACCGATTTGCTGGAATATCTGATAGATGATCCACTCACCGGGGTTATCGGGTTGTACACTGAATCCATTGTCGACACCAGGCGTTTCATGAAACTGTGCCGATCCACCACGAAACCCGTCGTTGTCCTCAAAGGAGGAAGGAGCCCCTCCGGAGCCCGTGCAGCTATGAGTCACACGGCCAGCCTGGCCGGAAATTACACAATCATGAAACACGCCTTCAAACAATCAGGTGTGATACCGGCGTATGACTTTAACGAACTTATGGACCTTCTCC
Organism: Deltaproteobacteria bacterium; assembly: GCA_019313735.1. Lineage (GTDB taxonomy): Bacteria > Desulfobacterota > Syntrophia > Syntrophales > UBA2210 > UBA2210. The sequence goes on from JAFDAR010000180.1 coordinate 532, forward strand.
GGGGTTTTTCCAAAACCGGGTGCAGTAAAAATGGTGGCGGAACGGCTATTGTATCATTCTCGGGCGGAGGGGGAATCGTCACCTCCGATTTCCTGCATGATTTTAATCTCCCTCTGGCCTCATTATCCGGGGAAACCTTAAAATCCATTAAAGAAGTCTTCCCATCCTGGATGGATCCGTCAAATCCAGTGGATATATGGCCTGCCGTTGAAAAAAATGGAATGGAGATCGTTTATGCAAAGGTGGTGGACGCTGTCATGCATGACAGTGGTGTTGACTCCCTTATCATACATGTCTTTTCAGGAAGATGTGAGAGCAGCGTGTTTCGCCCCCTTGCCAGGCTGAAGGAAGAGATGGCCAAACCTGTCGTTGCATGGCTGGCGGGAGAGGGAGAACCTTTCCGCGCGTTAAAAAGAGATCTGGAAGACATGGGCATCCCCGTTTTTGAAGAGATGGGTCGCGGGGTACGTTTCCTGCACGCGGTAAAACAGCACTACAGCAAAAAAACCCGCAATCCCAACGTATCTGGAGTGTAAAGCGGCATCCTCCCGGAAGATTTACAGCTTTTTCTCCAGGATCTGGGCCGCGGTATGAATCATATCCCACGCCCCGCTAAATGACGGGCTGTAGGCGAGATCCATATAGCCTATCTCGTCAAGTCCCATGCCGGACCACAGACACGCGGACAGAATGTTGATGCGGCTTACCGCTCCGCTCTGTCCCACCGCCTGTGCCCCAAGCAATTTTCCCGAATCCCTGTCCGCGATCAGCTTGAGTCCCAGTTTCTGCCCTCTATTCATGGAACGCGCCACGGGACTTCCCCAGATTATGTTGCTTGCGGGAGAATATCCGCTTTTCTCCGCCCCCCTCTCGTCAAGACCGGTCATGGCAACTTCCAGGTCAAACATCTTAAAGGATTGAGCGCCCACAATCCCGGGAAATATCATGGGATATCCGGCAATATTTCGACCGGCTACCCGCCCCTGTTTGTTCGCTATGTCTCCCAGAGGGGTATACACCCATTTTTTGCTCACCCGGTGATATGACTCGCAGCAGTCGCCAACGGCAAATATCTCCTCGTGTGATGTATGCTGTGAAGAATCCACCCGGATGGCGCCGGATTCCCCGGTCTCAAGACCTGCTTCACGCACCAGCCGGGTGTTGGGTTTTACACCAAGGGCGAATATGATAACATCGGCCTCTATCTTCTCTTTGTCGGTAACCAGACACAGTCGGGCATCTGAGCCCCTCTCAACGGCAACCGGAGAGTGATGGCCGATAAAGGATACCCCGTTTTTCGTAAGCTCCTCCAGCACCACCCCGGAAAATACCGGGTCCCATTTTTTGACCGGAAGCTCGCCCCTGTACACAATACTGGTCTCAAGGCCGAGATTCCTCAAGGCCTCACTCATCTCCATGGCGATAAAACCGGCCCCGACTATCACCGCCCTGCGGCAGCCGTTATCCTTGATATATTCCTTGATATTGATGCCGTCCCGCAGATTTTTCAGCGTAAATATTCCGTCCCGTGTCGTGCCAGGTATGTCGGGCAGGGCTGCTTCTGCACCGGTCCCCATGACAAGGACATCGTATGACAGCCTTTCGCCATTCTCCAGAATAACCTCGCCCCTGTCGGTTTCAATACTTTCAACACGGGTGTTAAGTCTCACTCTTATCCCCGTTTCTTCAAACTTTTCGGGGGTTCTCGCGATAAGCCTTTTTGGATCTGTGATTACATCGCCGATGTAATAGGGCATGGGTCAGGCGGCATATGAAACAAATTCACCCCTCTCCAGCATCGTCACATCCAGGGATGGATCTCTCCTCTTTGCCTCCGCGGCGGAGGAAGGGCCTCCCGCACCTCCCCCAACGACTACCACTTTTCTGTTCATCTGTTCTCTCCTCGCCCTTTTTTCACAAATATAACAACAATACCGAAGATAATCATCGCAAGACAGAGTATCTGCCCCATACTGAGCATCCCTGCGATAAGACCTACCTGGGGATCCGGCTGTCTGAAAAATTCAATACAAAAACGCACAGATCCATACCCGACAAGGTACAGGCAAAATAAAGCCCCGTCAAACCAGCTTTCTTTTCTGATACTCCACAGGATCGTGAAGAGAAATATGCCTTCAAAAAAGGCTTCGTAAAGCTGTGATGGATGACGAAGTTGAAGAAGCGGATCCAGCGGGAAGTACATGCCCCACCATACATCGGTTACACGACCGTAAAGCTCACCATTCAGGAAGTTCCCTATCCTGCCGAAGGTGAACCCGAGCGGTATTGCGGGGCAGAAAAGATCCGCAAACCGCCAGGCAAGCCCTCCATGATACGACATGCCGCTGATTCCGACAAATCGGACCCCGGCGGAAATGTCAAAGGGAAATATAATGTAAAGGGGGTGCGCCGCATAGTATTCAAGATTATAAAAGAGAACATATCCCAGCCGCGCCCCTATCAAAAGCCCTGCTATTGCCCATACAAAATAATCCTGGATAGTTTCCTTCGACCAGTCGATGCCCTCATCATTGATTCTGTAGATGACAAGAAAATAGACAGTGAAAAAAGCGACAAGGTACATAAGCCCGTAATAACGAAGCTGGAAGGAACCTATCTCCAGAAACGCCGGGTTGATATGTTCCGGAAGATGTTGCCAGAAATTGACTGTTTGGATCATTGCACCCATCTTTCATGCCTGAAAGTCCGGCACTAAATTGAAGCTCCCCGCCGCAAGCTAACAGGGAAGGCGCTCGCTGCTCAGTTTAATCCGGCAGACCGCCGGCATAGATCAGCCTCAGGTAAAAGGGGATGCCCCCCCTCCCGAACAGGTCTGACCGGATCCCTGCAACCCGGCAGGGGAGGAAACAACCTT
>JAFDAR010000181.1 GCA_019313735.1 Deltaproteobacteria bacterium
TTCGTGACGGCCTATACGGCAGTGGCACTGGCGCCCGATGGTGGCATGTCCTATCTCCTCCCGCGTATGATCGGTATGGCGCGGGCTAAAGAGATGATGATGACCAACAGGCATCTCACGGCACTGGAAGCTCTTGATTGGGGGCTTGTCAACAGGGTTATTCCTGATAATGAACTGATGGCCCAGGCAGAAGCAATAGCGCAATCGTTAGCCGTTGGACCTACGCTTTCACTCGGGTCGGTGAAGAAACTGGTTCATGAAAGCTTCTCGGAAACTCTGGAGAGCCAGATGGAGCGAGAAGCTCGAAACATTGTGGATATGACACGGACAGATGATGCCATGGAAGGCATCAATGCCTTTTTGGAAAAACGCCGGCCGGTTTTTCACGGGCGGTAAGCTTGTGTGACAGTGAGGTCTGTGACAATAGAACGATAGAACTGCCTTGGTGATGCGGGCAATTGCTGAACTGCCAAAGATGTTCATATTTAAAAATATGGGCTGCAAGGATTGACACTGTTCTTGCCGACACGGGAAGAATCTAAGCATATCAAATCGGGATACAGGGCGCAGTAGATACTTATTCCGGCTCGCCGGAAAGATTGTTACAAGCGATGGTTAATAACAAAGGGACTCACAAAAATGAAGAGTCAGGATCGGGTTGGTTAGGAGGATTATGAGTATGAATGCTAGAAAGAAGATAGGGATAGTCGGGGCGGGGATGATGGGTTCTGAAATTGCTTTGTGCTTCGCCCGGGTAGGCTATCTGGTGTCGATTAAGGACGCGACGCTTGAGTTGGCTGAAAAGGGACTGGCAAATGTAAGTCGGGTGCTTGATAAGTCGCTCAAAAAAGGAAAAATCACAGAAGATGAAAAGGTGGAGATCATATCGTGCCTTATGCCGACAGATAACTATGGGGACTTGAGCGACGCGGATTTGGTTATTGAAGCGGTATTTGAAGATGAAACCTTAAAAAAGCAGATCTTTTCCGATTTGGATACTGTGTGCAAAGCGGACTGTATATTTGCAACTAATACGTCAAGCATTTCTGTTACGATTCTATCGACGGCTGTCAGGAAAGAAAGAATTGGTCAATTTTTGGGAATGCACTTTTTCTCCCCAGCCTCAGTGATGAAGCTCGTCGAAGTTATTCCCGGGATAGATACGCAAAATGAGACCGTTGATATAGTGATGAATATATTGCGGAGTATCGGGAAAGAACCAATTCGAGTCAAAGATGTAACGGGGTTTGCGGTGAATCGGATATTTCATGCCATGCTGATAGAGACATGCAGGCTGTTGGAAGAAGAAGTGGCCAGTGCAGAAGATATCGACAAGGCGTGTAAACTGGGGTTGGGACATCCTATGGGCCCTTTTGAGCTTATGGATATCTTAAACAATGCGTTGAATCTGGAAGTAGAGGAAATTTTGTGCAACACCTATGGCGAACGCTTCAGGCCCCGCCCAAATCTAAAACAGAGAGTTGCTGCGAAGCATTTAGGGCGTGTTACTCAGCGCGGGTGGTTTGATTATTCAAAGTGAATGCAGATGAAAGGAGCTATTTGCAGTTCAAAGAAGAGGTTATGATTATAGTGGGTGGGAAAAACAGTTGAAGAGCTCAAGTTGGGTGACACAGCGGAACACACCAAGACGATTTCTGAGTCTAACGTATATCAGTTTGCTGGTATCACCGGTGATTTAAACCCAGCTCATATAAACAAGGTGTCTGCTGAGAAGACCTTTTTCAAGGAGCGTATCGCCCCCATGGAATACTCTTGACTGGATTAATTTCAGCGGTTATTACTATGAGGTTGATGGGGGGAAACATGCCAGAAACATGTCGGGCGGATATGGATCTGTCGCAGTCTTTACCCTTGCCCGTCTGTGTTATGATCTGCTCCTGGAACATGGTGTTGCAGCGAGACAGGCCTGTGAATCCGGTATTGTCACTCCCGCGCTGCAGCACGTCACGGAAGTGAGCATTCTCCTGAGCGGACTGGGTTTTGAAAGTGGAGGACTTGCGGCGGCACACGCGATTCACGATGGCCTGACGGCGCTTGAGCAGTGTCACGGATATTATCATGGCGAAAAGGTCGCATTCGGAGTGCTGGCTTCCCTCTTCCTGACCGATAAACAGGGGAAAACCGTTGATGAGGTCTATTCCTTCTGTGGGTTGGTAGGTCTACCCTCGACATTCGCCGATATCGGCCTTGACGGTGTGTCCGATGACGATCTGATGAAGGTCGCGAATATCGCCTGCGCGAAAGAGACGATTCATAATGAACTGGCGCCCGTAACCCCCGAAACGGTTGTTGTGTCGCTGAAGGCTGCAAACACGGAAGGCACCCGCCGGAAGGGCTGAGAGAAGCATCGGGGCCAAATCTTTATTCAAACGATGCGGATTGACAGATTACCGGTGATATAACATCTTGCGCCTGCGGGACAGTCAGATGCACGGCGCGGTGTATTTTACCGCAGAGATGCTTGCCACCCGTGGTGATACGCTTGAAGGAAAGACATGCCTGATATTCGGTTCCGGAAATGCGGCCCAGTATGCGGTGGAGAAGATTCTTGGGCTGGGTGGCAAGGCGGCTTGTATCGATTATCCCCCTTTTCTCTTGTCAATAGAAAGAATATCGTATAAAAATTTTCCGGAGAGGCTGCGGTCCCGGCGTATGGCGCCGTTTTTCGGACAATATGTAAAGCGGGGTGGTTTATGAACAGGTACCTTTTTGCCTTTTTTGTTGTATTGGGGGTGAGTGATTTTATCTATGGAATCTTTTTTAAAGACAGGATAAGCGTGCTCGTAGGAGCTCTTATAATCTTTATTGCATTCTATATTGCGAATAACGAAAAAGATGAAAACTGTAAATAACAGCCCAGTTACTATATACTGGATTAACCCTTTCCAATATGCAGAGCGTCGGTCAGTCTTTTTACAGACTCATCCCTTCCAAGTATGTCTATGAGAGTTGGTATATCGGGACCGTGGCAGTTTCCGAAAAGGGCGAGGCGGATGGGAAAATAGAAATTCTTACCCTTTATACCCAGATCACCGATCGACTGTTTTATCAGTGAGGATATTTCTTCGGGT
>JAFDAR010000182.1 GCA_019313735.1 Deltaproteobacteria bacterium
TCTTTCAATATCTTTATATTCCGGTTTTTCATGCCCCTCATATTCGACACATCTTTGGGGGCCACGGAAAAGACAATATCCCTGTCCTTCAAATCTGCCGATTTCAAAAGGTCGAATGCCATGTCCAAAAATATGGCTCCCTCCACGAGTGATCGGAATGCCGGATGAAACGGGCCGGCTACGATATTATCGTCTGCCTCCATTTCCTTCGTTGTGTGAAGCCCCAGTCTTATAACAGGTATACCGACTTTTTGGAACCTCAACAGAGCGTGTTTACAAAGTTCAACGGCGTCGTCCAGTGTCAGCGGCCGGTACTCATCCTCAAGATATGATTTTGCCAGGAGAGTATCTTTGAACACAATAGTCGGGTGAATTCTCACGGTATCAGGCCTGGGGAGACCGACCATCAAATGTACACCGGTTTCAATTCCCGCTCCTTTTAAGAGTCTCACCGCAGCTCTTACATCCTCCGATGAATGCCCCCTTCCAGAGAGAGTCAGCACTTCATCAACCATTGATTGCGCGCCTATTTCCACAGTGGAGACATTGTATCGCATGAGAAGCTCAAGCCTGTCATCATCTATATAATCGGGCCTTGTCGATATCCTTATGGATTTTATCATGCCCGCCTTTACATAGGATTGCGCGATATCCAATAGTTCAATCTGATAGTCCCGGTCTATCCCGGTGAAATTTCCACCATAAAAGGCGATCTGATCGAATTTCCTCCCGCTGTTTTTCAGATGTCGGTCACAGATGTTCCGGATGGTATCCTCTGTGAGTCTGTCAGGATAATTTCCGGCGGTTATCCTCTCGTTGCAGAAGACGCAACGGTTGGGACAACCTTTGTATATCACGAATATGGGGATTATCAGCGGTCTCATATCTCTTCCAGTTTCTGCAGCGCTTTTCGAGCCGCGTCCTGTTCGGCCTCTTTCTTGTTTTTTCCGGTCCCGGTTGTTGAGACAATATTTCCGATGGATGCCTCTATCTCGAAGGTCTTGTCATGATCCGGTCCAGACGCGCTTACAATCCGATATTGTGGTACCAATCTGAACCTGCCCTGGCTGGCCTCCTGAAGGAGTGATTTGTAATCCAGGTATATTGGACTTTCGATCCATTCATCGACAAGGGGCTGGAAGGTTGCCCTAATAAACAGGAGCGCGCTTTCGTATCCACCGTCAAGATAGATGGCGCCTATAATCGCTTCAACAGCATTTCCCAGGATGGAATCCTTGCCATTTCCTCCGGAAATTTCCTCTCCCCGGCCGAGAAGCATGAAGTCGCCTATCCTGTATTCCCGCGCCAGTCCGGCCAGTGGCTGCTCGCTGACCATGGCAGCCCTTACTTTTGAAAGCTGTCCTTCGGCATAGTCGGGAAATTTGTTTATCAGTATATCGCTCATGCATAGTTGCAGGACGGCATCTCCCAGAAATTCCAGCCTTTCGTTGTCTTCCCATGCGAGATCCGGGTTTTCATTGGCATAGGAACTATGGGTAAGAGCCATGTCAAGCAGTGTGATATCGCTGAATGTATAGCTCAACATCTCCGACAGTTCTTCAAGATTCTCAATCCGTTCTTCTTTCATTCGCTTCTATCCTTCCCACAACCTTTTCCTTGATCATATGGTCACCAGTGACCTGTACAATGTGATTTGCAAGAGACATATCGCCTTCGGGGATAACCACCGGCACATAATTGTCTGAAAATCCCTTTACATAACCCGTTTCTTTGTCTCTGCTTCCCTCCACCAGAACAGAGAGTTTCTTCCCTGTGAATCCGCTGTTAAATTCCATCCTCTTGCGGTTGCCTGTGTCCCGCAATACAGCGGCGCGTTCTTTCCTGACCGATTTCATGATCTGATCGGGAAACGAAAAAGCGACCGTTCCTGGACGCTGAGAATAGGGGAAAACGTGAAGATAAGCAAGCCTCAGGCTCTCAATAAATCGGGCAGTATTTTGAAACTCTTTTTCTCCTTCGCCCGGGAATCCGGTTATGACATCTGTCCCTATGGCGATTTCCGGGATCGCTGCCTGCAGTTTTTCCACAAGGTCTCTGAACCGGCCTGTATCGTAATGTCTCCGCATTGATTTCAGGATAGTGTCGTCGCCGCTCTGAAGCGATATGTGAAGATGCCGGCATATTATCTTTGAGTTTTTTATGTGATCGATCATATCATCCGATATTTCAGTTGGATTAATAGAACTTACGCGCAACCTCTCAAGGCTCGTGCAATCTTCTATTTTTCTCAACAGGCTGAGAAGATTAGCAGGGGAGGGCAGGTCCTGTCCATATTCACCAAGGTGAATGCCGGTGATAATGATTTCTCTGTAGCCGGCTTCGGTCAGGTTTTGTATCTGTCTGATCACATCTCCCTGCGGTAGGCTTCTGCTCCTTCCCCTCGCGTAAGGTATGATGCAGTAGCTGCAGAACGCGTCGCACCCATCCTGTATCTTAAGATACGCTCGTGTCTGTCCGTGGAATCTCGTTACCGGCAGATCTGAGAATGTCCTTTTCAGGCTTATATCGCTGACGTCAATCAGTTGTTTCTCATTTGTAATATTCTGTATAATCCCCGGAAGCTTCTCCTTCATCTCCGTTCCCGCGATCATACTTACACCGGGCAGCGCCGCGAGTTCCCGCGGGGCTGTCTGCGCGTAACATCCGGTTACGATAATCCGTGCGGAGGGGTTTGTCCTGTGCGCCCTGCGTACAAGCTGTCTCGACTGAAAATCCGTCTTCGCTGTGACCGTGCAGGTGTTTACTATATATACGTCAGCCGGAGACGTGAAGGGGACGACAGAGATTCCATCCGCCTCCAGTTTTTCGATAATGCCCGCCGATTCGTAATGATTCACCTTGCAACCGAGTGTGGCCACTGCAACACTAAACATCGCGCAGCCTCCTCTCGATCCATCCCCCGCCCAGAAGATGGTCTCCCTGAAAAAAAACCGCCGCCTGACCCGGAGCCACTGCCTTTTGAGGTGTCTCGAATCTGACACGCACCCGTTTGTCTGGCAGGAATGTGACCTCGGAATCGACGCCCCTGTGGCGGTACCTTATATGTCTCATGGCTGACTGATCCGGGAGATATCCAGGAGCAATTCGTAGCGATAAGGCCCTGTGACAGCTGGTCTTCCTCTCTCCCCACGATTACTTCATTCCTTTTGGTGTCTATTTCCAGCACGTAGTAGGGACGCTCGGAGGCGATATTCAATCCCTTTCTCTGTCCTATGGTCACCGAATGTGTCCCGCGGTGTCTCCCCACGATATTACCGCTTTCATCCACTATGTTGCCGGGCTCAAGGAAATTTCTGTAATTGTCATCCGGTATAAAACAGATCTCCTGACTCTCTTTCTTTGGAGACAGGCCAAGACCGGACGCCATCTCTTTTATCTCCTCCTTTGTCCTGTCACCGTTTGGGAATATCAGGTGTTGAAGCTCTTTCTGCCCAAGCTGGAAGAGGAAATAGGACTGGTCCTTGCCTTTGTCGACACCTTTGAGTAGCCGGAAACCGTCTTTCCCTTTCGTGCCTTCAACGCGCGCGTAATGGCCGGTTGCGATGTGACCGAGCTCCCTTTTCCGCGCCTCTTCCAGGAGATATCTGAATTTTATCTTCTTGTTGCACACAATGCACGGATTCGGAGTCCTGCCGGCCAGGTAGTCACTGACGAAATAATCCACGACATTTTCCCTGAATGACGATGTAATATCCAGCTTGTGAAGTGGAAAACCCAGTCTGCCGGCAACGGCTGCCGCGTCCGCCTCATTACCACCGGGAAATCCGTTCTGTATGTACAGACCTTCGACGCGATATCCCCGCTCTTTCAAAATCGCCGCGGCCACAGCGCTGTCAACGCCGCCGCTTATGCCTACAAGCACACTTTTTGTCAAACCCTTGAGTTCCTCTCAACCATCTGAAGTCATTATTATTTTCATATCGGCCCAAGATATCCTATTTGCTGAATAATTTCAAGTGCAAGTAATGGCTGCATCCTGCCAGTGTGGAAAATTATGGGTTGAATCACAGGCGAGATTAGGGTAGACAAGGCATCTGTGGATAGACAGTTTCCTGGAATTACTGTGGCCAGCTGGATGCTGCGCAGAAGATGATGCAGGATCAGGAACAAAAAAAGGGGGGTGGGAACATGACCTATATGCAGTGTACCGACCCGGATGTCAGGGTGGAGGAAGACTACGTTGTGGTTTCCGACGGTGTTGAGCTCAAGACGATTGATTTTACGCCCTCGTGTGACACACCTGAAAGGCCGGTGGTTATCTTTATCGCCGGTTGGATCTCGCTCATAGACGGCTGGAAGAATGTGTTGAAAAAGCTCACTCCCTGTTACAGGACACTGTATGTGGAGACCAGGGAGAAGGTCAGCGCCAGGCTTCCGGAGCGCGGGCGCGTGGATTTTTCCATGCCCCGCATGAGTTTGGATATCAGCGAAGTTCTTGAGTGTAAGGTCGCGCTGGGGAAGAAATTTTGTTTTGCAGGCAGCTCACTCGGATCAACTGTTATACTGGATTACCTGAGCATGGGATTGAGACAGCCGGAACAGTCTTTCATAATAGCTCCGATATGCAAACTTGTCTATCCCTTCTGGCTTTCCCTGTTGCTCAGGCCGGTGCCGCCGTCGCTGTACACTGCGATCAAACCTCCCCTGAAGTGGTATCTGCGCAATATCAG
>JAFDAR010000183.1 GCA_019313735.1 Deltaproteobacteria bacterium
GGCCTCTGCCCCCTGAGGGGTGGGCTCGTTTTTCGTTCAAGAGGAAATAGAAGCATCCCCTCTTCCCACCAGTTCGAGAAGGGCGGGGATGAATTTGGTCAGATCCTCCACTATGCAATAATCGGCTATGCCGAAAATGGGTGCATGCGGGTCGGTGTTTATGGCGATCACCATCTGCGAGTTCTTCATCCCTGATATGTGCTGAATGGCTCCGGATATTCCGCACGCTATATATAATCCGGGTGAAACGGTCCTTCCTGTAAATCCTATCTGGTGTTTATACCCAAGCCACCCCAGATCACACACTGATCTTGACGCGCCTACCGCCCCCCGGGAGAATATGCCGGCCAGCTTCCGGATCATTCCCAGATTTTCTTCCTTCCCGATACCCCTCCCGGCAGACACAATAACGTCGGCTCCGGACAGTTCCGATTCTCTCTCCCAGAGCGCTTCCGTGAGTGTTATCTCTGACGCACCCAATCCAGGACTTGCCTTAACCACGCGCACCGTTCCCGCAGGGCCTGATTCTTCAGCGGATGCTGTCCAGGCTCCGGGCAACACGGTAAGTACGACCCTTTGCGTCATGGGAACAAGTTCCGCGCGTATCTTCCCGCCCCACATGGACTTTGAAAAATAAATTCCCTTTTCATCTTCGTGTATTTCCTCCACGGCCGTGATACACGCGGCGCCAAGATCGACGGCAAGCCCCGGGGCCAGGTCAAAGCCCATGGCGCTGTGGGGCAGACAGACATACGCGGGGTTCATATCTCTCAGGATATCAAGAATGGCCGACCTGAAGGATTCGGCGCTGTAAAGGTCAAGGGCCTCGGCCTCTATGCCGATCACGTCAATACCCGATGTGCGCGCGATCTCTTCCGCCAGTCCTCGGACGTTCTTCCCGGGAATAATAATCTCCGGAAGCGCGCCGGCAGATCCGAGTTCGCGGGCAAAGGATATTACCTCGTGGGTTGCCCGGGTAAACCCGCCTTTGGATAATTCCGCAATTATGACAATTTTCTCTTTCATCATTTAAGCTCTCTGCCGCGAAAAATCATATCAGCGCCCTCTCATGCAGAATCCCTACAAGGGCGCGGGCCTTCTCATCCCTGTCGCCCTCCAGAAATACGCCCTTTGCCGATGCCTCCGGCCGCCGCATGGAAATCAGCCGGTCCCTTCCATCACCCGTCCACAGATCACTCGCATCGATTGTCCTTATCTCCTGGCCCTTTGCCCTTAGAATATTGGAAAGGGAGGGATATCTTGGACGGTTTATGCCTGATTGCACGGTAAGCACCGCCGGCAGCGCAACCTCCATGCACAGTCTCTGTCCTTCTTCAATTTCACGCTCGATGTAAACGGATGTTCCGTCCCTGATTGTTCCGCGATGAATTACCGATGTCGCGCACCGAATTTTGAGTATCGCGGCTATCATCTGCCCGACCTGGCAGTGCATGTCATCCTCCGCCATAACGCCGGCAATAATCAGATCGTAGTGCCCGGTCCCCGCGAAGGACGCTATGAGTGATGCCGTCTCAAAGGGGCTCATATACCTTTCTTCCTCCACCAGAATATGTGTGCCGACCGCCGCTCCTCTCTCCAGGGCTTGCCTGAGTGTTGAAACCACCCTTCCGGGACCAACGGAGACAACTTCGATCCCTGTGTCCGGAATCTCTTCGCCTATGCGAACAGCCTCCTCGAGGGCGAATTCGTCGAAGCGGTTCATCCTGAAGGCGCCGCCGCCTGTCAGCCACGTGCCCTTATTGTTTATGGATATTGCTCCTTCATTATCAGGAACCTGTTTCACGCATACAAGTATTTTCATACATCCCTGCCCCTCTTTCCGGCATGCACCCAATTTTCAAGATTTGTCATGTCTGCAGGATAATCTACCGGACAAAATATTTCAAGCAAAAAGCGAACGTTCGCTCTATTTTTTGTTGACATATCCACCCGCGTGTTTTATAGAGTTACCCATGGGCATAATATATATGATACGGCATGGTCAGGCATCCTTTGGAGAGGACAATTATGACAGGCTTTCCGAAAAAGGGGTGCGACAGGCCAGAATTCTGGGAGAGCATCTGATCAATACGGGGCTGCGAGCCGACGCATTATATTCCTGGACGCTGCAGCGTCAGCAGGCAACCGCGAAAGAGGTCATCAGTTGTTTTAAGGAACGTGGAATTGACGCGCCGGAGCACTCTCTGTGCGAAGCCCTCAACGAGCTTGACGCCCGTGCCGTTCTGATATCGCAGATTCCCGACATGATCATCGAAAACCCGTCTGTAAGAGATGACCTGGACAGGGTATACACCGATGAAAAGTCCTTCAAGCGGATCTTCGAGGAGGCAATGCTGCGATGGGTATCGGGCGATTTTGAGAAGCCGGGCATCGAATCCTGGGACACGTTCTCATTGCGGGTGTGGGAGGGGATTAAAGATATAATGTCAAGGCATAACGGGGGGGGGAAGGTTTTGCTGTTCACCTCGGGTGGCCCCATAGCCGCTACAATACAGAGATATCTGGGGCTGTCCAACGAGCGCACAATCAGACTCAGCTGGCAGATCGTCAATACATCCGTCACGCGATTCGCCTATAACAGCAGTGGAATCGCCCTGGCAGGTTTTAATGAGATATCCCATCTTGAACTGCAAAATGAAAAGGATATTATAACATACCGCTGACAAGTCGCAACAGTGTGAAGTTATAGCATACCGCAGCCTTGTGCGGGATTTACGAAACTTTAAACCATTTTTAGAGGAGGTTTGCCATGGATTTCAATGTTCCTGAAAAGATAAAGATAATAACGGGAATGATGG
>JAFDAR010000184.1 GCA_019313735.1 Deltaproteobacteria bacterium
GGGCACAGAGACCCCACGCTACTTGAACCCTCGAATCCTCGGCCCCTCGAATCCTTTTGATAAATATAGGTTAATATCCGGCGTGTGTCAATCTTGCAGTCTGTTATGATAGATTGAGACTTTTGCAGAATGTTCAATTTTGTTCAAGTTCAAGGAAGGCGAGAATTTTAACCACAGGAATATATTGGATATTTCGAGGATTAAAATTTGAGACTGACGCAGAAATTGGTCAAAAGGGGACGTTATGCAAAGATCTCAGATCCCTGTGTCAGGTAAGGGAGTAGTATATGGATTGCAGGACAGCCCACAGTAGAACCCCTGCGGTAAGCAGTATACAGATCGTTGCCAACACCCGGTGCATCTGATTCTCGAGAAAACCCAGGAGGATGCCTGAGATTATACCGCCCCCGTGCCCCCAGTTATTGATCCCGGGAATCATGAAACCGAATATCGCCAGTCCCACTATCCATCCCATAACCTGCTTGTAGATTGCCTGTCCATAGATGTCTCCCCTGCTTTTTCCATAATAGAGCGTTGCCCCTATAAGACCGCAGATACTGGCGGATGCCCCTATGGTCAGGGGAACACCGGCGAGATATGACAGGTAAAATCCCGCTATACCGGTTATCGTGTATATTACAAAGAAACGATTGACACCATATTCCCTCAGCACAAAAGGCCCTAACTGTTTCAGGGCTATCATGTTAAACGCGATGTGAAGCAATCCGCCGTGGAGATAAGAGGCTGACAGGAGCGTCCACCACCAGTGCAGTTTGTCTATGGGTATGGTCCCCGTTGCACCCAGAAGCAGAAGACTGTTGTTGGAAGGTGACAGGAAGGCAAGAGGATTGGCGGACAGGCCAAGCGCTCCGGGATTCAATAAAAGAGCAAGCACATAATATGCCACGTTAACATATATTATGATCTTTATCATATCATATGGACTGTGCAGCAGATTTGAAGGCGTGGTTTTCTTCCATACCGATCCGGGTCTTGAGAGTCCGCAGTATGGACAGTATGGCTCGTCACGATTGATAAGTTTTCTGCAATTGGGACATAGTATGGATTTTTTTTCAGAGCGTTGCATCTAATTCAAAAACCTCATCATCAGCGGAATGGCGGCAAATGTTCCGATGGAGCTTCCTATATTTACAAAGATTATAAGGAGAAGTATGCGGGTAATCTTGTTGTGCCAGAACCCTTTTATTGAAGATATATCAGTCTTAAGGTCCATGAAATCTTTTACCTGAGGTCTCTTCAAGAGCGCCTCTGTGAGACCCGCGACCCACCCGGCCGCTATCATGGGGTTTATTGACGTAAGGGGCGCTGCAATGATTGAAACGATGATTGTAAGTGGATGGGCCAGGATTATCGCTGCGCCCAGGCCCGCGCACACACCGTTTACAAGAAACCACCATTTAATCATATTCAGACCCGCCTCGCTGCCTGAATGAAAGAATCCCATGGTTATAATCCCTATAACGGCAAGAGAGATTCCCCATCCCACAAACCGCCCCAGCTTTCCCTTCGGCGGAACCTCGTTTATCGCGGCAATGTCTATGTCTCTGTCAAGATTCTTCAGTATCCCGGGTACGTGACCGGCTCCGACAACCGCGACTATCCTGTCGCCGGGCGCGCCGGCAATCGAATGGGCCAGAAACTGGTCTCTTTCATCAATCAGTGTGGTCTTGATCTCCGGCAACTCCTTACCGAAGGTCTGGAGGGCCAGTTCAAGGGCATCACGTTCTTTCAGTTTTTCTATATCTTCCTCAGTGATATTCTCGCTTAAGAATATGGAGGAGATCAGCTCAAAAACAAATCTCAGCTTGCTGAAAAACCGCATGTTCCGCCATGTTCTCTTCATGGTGGTGCGGATGTCGCGGTCAGCCAGAACAATCTCTGCCCCAACCTCTTCTGCCCTGTTTATCGCGCGTATCATCTCCTCGCCGGGATTTATGTTGAACTTCTCAGCGAGTTTCTTCTGAAACGACGCCATTATAAGCTGCGACAACAGGAGAGCGGTTTGTTTCTTGCGGATTATCTTCAAGATATCCATCTCTTCCCAGCTGGTCTTCTGCGTGATCGCGTCATACCGGGACTGGCACAGCTCCACGCATACTGTGTCAGGGTGCTCCTCTTCTATAACCTTCTCCACCAGATCGGCGCTATCCCTGGAAACGTGCGCCGTGCCCACGATGATAATCTCCCTGTCACCTGTCTTGACGCGGTGTATGTTGTTGTTCTCTTCTACTGTCATAGTATCCTTTAAGCAAAAAAATGAAGGAAGGAGATACCAATATTCACCCTGATTGTAAAGAAAAATAAAGGTTTGTTTTCCCTTTCACCGCAATGTATAAGGGATTGCTATGAATGAAAAACTGCACGCGGGAGACATAATTGAAACATTTATCGAGGCTGTCGCCTTCGGGGGTAGCGGAGTCGGACGAGTCGGCGGCATGGTTATTTTTGTCCCCTTCACCGCGGCAGGAGACACAGTCGAAGCAAAGATCGTAGAGGCGAAAAGGAACTACTGTATCGGTGAGATAAGGGAAATTCTCACCCCGTCGCCCGACAGGGTTGAGCCCGTATGCCCCTACTTTTCCATCTGCGGTGGATGCCAGTATCAGCACATATCGTACGAAGCACAACTGAAAATCAAAGAAAAACAGGTTGCGGAATCCTTTGAAAGAATAGGAAAAATCGCGTCCCCACCGGTGAGGACTATTATCCCTTCGCCACAGGCCTTTAACTACAGGGGAAAAGCGGAATTCCACTGTATCCCGGACGCTGACGAACAGTTGCACCTGGGCTTCATGGACACAGTGGGAGGAAAACTGGTCGAGATAGAGACATGCAACATCGTGGATGAATCCATAAACAGGGAATACCGCAGGCTCCGGGAGATACTCGCCTCCGGGGAAATTCCATCACACCGCAGGAGATATATCCTGTGGTCTGAAACCGCGTATCCCCCGGAAAAATACATCACAAGAAAGGCCGGAGGGAAAGAACTGAGAATTACAAACAGCGGTTTCTTTCAGGGAAACCTGT
>JAFDAR010000185.1 GCA_019313735.1 Deltaproteobacteria bacterium
CTGAGTATGTCGAAGATTGATTTTACAGGTAGAGTTGCTATTATAACCGGCGCCGGCGCTGGTCTGGGAAGATGCCATGCCCTTGAATTCGCGAAGAGGGGAGCGAAGGTGGTGGTAAACGACCTTGGCGGCGCAAGAGACGGAGTCGGGTCGAGTGATGCGGCGGCGAACAAGGTTGTTGAAGAGATAAAGGCCCTCGGCGGTGAAGCGGTGCCTAACTATGACAATGTAGCGACTGTTGAAGGGGGAAAGGGTATAGTCCAGACAGCCATCGACGCATTCGGCAAGGTCGATATCCTCGTGAATAACGCCGGTATTCTCCGGGATGGTGCCTTTCACAAAATGGAGGAGGAAAACTGGGATGCCGTTGTGGGAGTTCATTTGAGGGGGGCTTACTGTGTTACGAGGCCTGCCTTTATGAATATGCGTGAGAACGGATATGGGAGAATCATTATGACGACTTCGGGTGCCGGTCTGTTCGGTAACTTTGGTCAGAGTAATTACGCTTCGGCAAAGGCGGGTCTTGCCGGGCTTACCAATGTGCTGAAGCTCGAGGGGGCCAAGTATAACATCAAGACCAATGTGATAATCCCTGTTGCCGCTTCACGGCTTACGGAAGATGTCCTGCCGCCCGACCTTTTTGCCAAATTGAAACCGGATTTTATCACCCCTCTGGTACTCTACATGTGTTCCGAACAGTGTGAGGACTCCGGAGCTATGATCAATGCCGCCCTCGGTTATTACAGCAGGAGTGCGATAATGACCGGTCCGGGCGCGATACTCTCGGATGGTGAGAAAATTCCCACTCCCGAGGAGATTATGGAGAACTGGGACAAGATCATGAACCTCGAAAATCCGAAATATTTTGATCAGCTTATGGCAATGTTTGGTGAGCTGGGTCCGCTGCTGAGCTGAAGTGACGTTGATGAATTAACCGGGCCGGGCATTCTCGCCCGGCCTGTTATCAGAGGTATGATAAAGCATGGAGACCTCGCTGGATAAGGCCCGCAGATCCCCCGAGTCCACGAAGGCCAGAATTTTGACTGTGGCGCGCAGGATGTTTGGTGAATATGGCTTTCACGGCACAACCACAAGAATGATTGCCGCAAAGGTTGGAATTGATATTTCCACGCTCCACTATCACTGGGGGGGTAAGAAGGACCTTTATGAAGCCGTTATACTGGATATCAACCATGATCTCAGGCAGAAACTCAAACGAGTGGAAAGAACAATACATGGCCGTCCTCTTGGTGAGAGGATCGCGATATCCATCGACCAGTTAACCGATTATCTGTTCAGCCATCCCGAGATATCAAATCTTGTCCTGTTTCGCTATTTCGGCCGTACGCGAGACAGAGAAGGTCTCGATTTCATAGTTCCGGAATTCATTTCTGATATCGTGCGCTCGATGGGGCTCAGCAGAGGCGGAAAACCAGCCTCGCCCCGTTCCATGCTGGAGATCTTGACTATTATGAATTCGATCTATGGCTTTATATCCGGAGCGAACTTCTTTATGCCGATGGTCAATCTCCGGAAGAAAGAATATGTCACCATGGTTGCAGAGACCCTGAAGTTCATTTATATCCCGCCCTTCGCCCAGAATGAGGGGAAGCCCAGATAGCGAAATGAAAGGAGAAGGAGACAGCTAATGGAAATCATCCAATATTCTGACGAACACAGGATGTTCAGAGAGAGTGTAAGAAAATATCTCGAAAAAGAAGTGACTCCATATGTAGAAGAATGGGAAGAGGCAGGTATTACCCCTAAAAGCGCTTGGAAGAAACTGGGAGAGCAGGGTTTTCTCTGTATGGACATACCGGAAGAATATGGGGGATTAGGGGCCGATTTTCTATATTCTGTGATTATGACTGAAGAGATGACAAAGACGAATCATTCGGGACTTTGTACTGCCCTGCACAGTGATGTTGTTGTTCCCTATCTCTCGACCTTTGGTTCCGAGGAACTGAAGAAAAAATATCTTCCGGGTTGTATATCGGGTGATACCATCGCCGCCGTTGCCATGACAGAACCCAACACGGGAAGCGACCTTGCGTCGATTAAAACAACGGCCATGGAAGACGGGGATGATGTCATTATCAACGGTCAGAAGACCTTTATCAGTAACGGGATTAACTGCGGAATCTGTATTGTGGCCGCTCGGGATCCTAAGGGAGACAATCCGTATAGTGCCATTGATCTCTACGTTATTGAAGAAGGCACTCCCGGTTTCGAAAAGGGAAAACAGATCAAAAAAATCGGGTGGCACAGCCAGGATACTGCGGAACTCTATTTTACCGACTGTCGTGTTCCTAAGAAAAATCGTCTCGGTGAGAAGGGCACAGGCTTCCTGCATCTCATGGAAAAGCTGCAGCAGGAACGCCTTATGGTAGCTATCGGCGCTGTTGCCGGGGCGGAGTATATGCTCAATATTACCATCGATTACTGTAAGGAACGTACAGTCTTTGGTAAACCTGTTTCAAAGTTTCAACACAGTCAGTTTGAGATTGTGGAGATGGCAACGGAAATAAAGTTGGGAAGAACCTTCACCGACAAGCTGATCATGGACCATATGGAGGGGAAAAACGTGGTGGTGGAAGTTTCCATGGCGAAATACTGGACCACGGAGATGGCATGTCGCGTTGCCGACCGTTGTCTCCAGCTTCACGGGGGTTATGGTTACTGCGAAGAGTATCCCATAGCCCGTGCCTGGAGAGATATCAGGGTTACGCCTATCTTCGCGGGAACCAATGAAATAATGAAGGTAATAGCGGCCAAGTTCATGGGGTTATGAGGAGGAACTTCGG
>JAFDAR010000186.1 GCA_019313735.1 Deltaproteobacteria bacterium
AAGGAGATTCAGATGAAAAAGTTGTTAAGTTATACGGCAGCATTATTAGTGTTTATGTTTTTTACCTCACCTGTACCGATTTTTGCGCAGGAAGAGGAGGATGTAGTAACAATGGAAGAGACAGTGGTAACAGCAGGGAGGGTGAAGGAAAAGAAAAAAGAGATTACCACTAATGCAACAATTATTGATGAGGAAGAGATCAAAAATTCCTCGGCAACGGATCTCGGAGATTTGCTTGCTGAAAAGGGTATTGGACATATCCATAAATATCCGGGCATTTCAACCTCTGTCGGCATACGTGGTTTCAGAACGGATGCAACTGGCGTTGACCTTGCGGGCAAAGTGCTTATCCTGCTGAACGGTCGGAGAGCCGGGACAGGCAATGCAGCCAAGATTATGACTAAAAACGTAGAGAGAGTAGAGATAATAAGAGGACCAGCCTCTGTTCAATACGGCTCAGCCGCTATGGGCGGAGTTGTGAATGTAATCACAAAACAGGGAAAGAAAGAACCGACCGCCTTTGTTGAGGGGCTTTTAGGAAGCTACGGCTATAAGGAGGGGAGCGCAGGGGTTTCAGGCAAGTATAAGGCGCTTGATTTTTCCGGCAGTTTTACCAGAGATTCCAGAGATGATTACGATACTGCCAATGGTGTGAGGTATTACAACACCGGTTATAATTATAAAGAAAACGGCAGTCTGAATCTTGGCTATGAGTTCCTGCCTGGGAATCATATTGGTGTCATTTACACCTATTTTAATGTTGATCATGTGGGTAATCCAGAATATCTCAGACAGAACGATCTTGACGACTACAGTGACTTAGGCAACAAATCGGTTGATTTTATCTATGACGGGAAAACCGCGAACGAACTCTTCTCTTGGAAACTCCGGTATTTTGACGGCAAGGATGAAAGTGAATGGTTTTGGCCCGTTGCAAGCAATCCTGGCTGGGCGTCAGATGACGGCATTTCAAAAAAATTAACGGTGGATAATAAAGGAACCCAGGCACAGGTTTCTTACAACCGGGAATATCTGCTTGTTACCGCAGGTTTCGACTGGGTAAATTATGAGACTAAGGATAGTAAATATGACCCCAAAAATACTGAATATGACAACCCTGCCGGTTTTCTCCTGGCCAAGGCCAGATTTTTTGACCAGAGGCTTATAATCACCGGTGGCGCGCGATATGACGAATATGAGGTGGACATGAAGGACGACGGGGGAAAAGAGAGTGACAACCACACATCTCCACAAGTCGGTGTGGCCTATCTCCTCACAGACTGGCTGAAGCTGAGGGCCAACTACGGGGAGGCATTCAGGATGCCCACGGCACAACAGTTGGCCGGCGATCTGAATATGTGGAGTGTGCATTATGTGGGCAACCCCGATTTGAAACCCGAAAAGAGCGAAACCTGTGAAGGAGGCCTGGACTTTTCCTACGCTTCCTTCAACGCAGGCCTTACCTATTTTCATACCGATTTCAAGGACAAAATTGAGGAATATACGAAACCGAATAATGACACATCATACAAAAATCTTGGGAAAGCTGAGATTGAGGGATTTGAAGGAAATATTTCCTATGATATAGGTTCACTCTTCTCTTGGGATTATCAGATCAAGCCATACGTCAGTTTTACCTGTCTCACCAAATACAAGGATAAGGAAGCGAATGAAGACCTCAAGTACACATCGGATCTCCATATATCCTATGGTATCAGGATCTCCGACCTTGACGGGTTTTATGCCAACCTGAACCTTGCCTATACGGGTAAACAGAATATTACCGATTATGAAGGCGGCACTTACGCGACAATAACAAAAGACAGTTTCACGGTGGCCAATTTGACGGTCAGTAAAAAGATTCTGGATGCTGAGAAATACGGAAGTGTTACTCTAAAAGGTGAGGTTCAGAACCTCTTTGACAGGGATTATGAATATGCTCAGGGCTATCCCATGCCGGGAAGAATGTTCTTCCTCGGTTTGAGATATGATTTCTAAAATGAGATGAAAAAATGGCAGGGGGCACCTCAAAAGTGTTTACCTACAGTAAAAAAGTGTAAACTATTTTTGAGCTCATATGGAAGATGTTGATTTTGATTATAAAAGATATTATTCGTGATCTGAGAAGAAGATTTGCCGAGGCGGTCAGTAGAAACCGGGGGGAGGGAATACTTTTTTCCGGCGGCCTGGATTCTGCCCTTGTGGCTGCTTATTCCGGGAAAAGCAAGGCCATTTCTGTCGGGCTTGAGTCATACGGCGAGGATCAATATTACGCGGGCGAGGTGGCGAGATCCATCAATCTTGAACACTACCACAAGACCGTGAAAATTGAAGAGGCCATCGCCGTTATACCTGAAGTCATAAAGATACTGGAGAGCTTCGATCCATCTATCCCAAATGATGTGACAGCCTATCTGATGTTGAAGATAAAAGATTTAGAAGAATACCTGGCCCTGATGTATTCTGCCATGCGATTCAGTTCCAATAAAATAGGTGAAACTTTGGGGGTCGACATAAAACAACCTTTTCTTGATAAAGAGTTTATGGATTTCAGTCGCGGGATTGATCTTGCGCTCAAGATCAGGGAAGAAAACGGAAAAACCTGGGGGAAATGGATACTTCGAAAGGCCTTTGAAGGTGTGCTGCCGCAGGAAATATTATGGCAAACCAAAAGACCCTTGGAATACGGTTCCGGTATGACGGAACTGAGAAAAGTTATCGAATCGAGGGTGTCGGATGAAGAGTTTGAAGAAAGCAAGAAAAAATATCCAGTAGCATTCTGGAATAAGGAACATTTCTACTATTATCGTATATACAGGGAAGTGGTCGGAGAAATTCCTGCCCCCAAAAAAGGACAAAAAATATGTGAATGGTGCGGCGCCGGGATGGATCGAAACGCTTTTCACTGCAGGATCTGCGGGGGTGTTACTGAATGGAAAAGCTTGTGAAATCAAACGCTTTTGTTTCCTGGAGCGGTGGAAAGGATGCGGCGCTTTCCTGTTACAGGGCGATGAGGGATTTTCATGTTACGTATCTCTTGAATATGGTAGCCGAAGATGGCCGGATATCCCGATCCCACGGCATCAGGACGGATGTGCTGCGGATGCAGGCGGAGGCGATAGGCCTTCCCATCGTCCAGCCTCGAAGCTCATGGGAAACATACGAGGCGGAATTCAAGAAGGCTCTGTCCGGCTTGAAAGGTAAAGGAATTGAGACAGGTATTTTTGGAGACATCGATCTGGAAGGGCACAGACAGTGGGTGGAGAGGGTCAGCAGGGAGTCGGGGATGGAGGCGGTGCTGCCCCTGTGGGGGGAAAAGAACAGGGAGAATCTCATAGAGGAACTGATTGCGTCCGGGTTCGAGGCCGTTGTTGTGGCTGTCAGAAGAGATCTGCTGGGGCCGGAATGGCTGGGGCGGAGGATTGATCGTGATTTTGTCAAGGATATTTCACAGGTAAAAGGCGCCGATATATCCGGTGAGGGCGGGGAATACCATACCTTCGTGATAGCGAGGCCCCTGTTCGCAAAGAGGATCAGGATCACCAGATCTGAAAAGATAATCCGGGATGAGCACTGCTTTCTCGATATACGCGAATGTGAATTAGCAAAAAGGAGCGATTGTGTGGAGAGCCCCTTCCCTGGCGGCTGTGGAGAGGCGTGAGTATGATGCTGTTCTCATCGAAGGGGGGGAGATGATTGTTTTCGTGACAGGCGGTGCCAGGAGTGGCAAGAGCAATTTTGCACAGGACATGGCTGAAAAAATCGAAGGGAAGAGGCTGTTTCTGGCCACTGCCCAGGCGTTTGATGAGGAGATGCGCCTCAGGATTGAGAAGCACCGGGAGCAGAGGGGCGACCGGTGGGATACCCTGGAGGAACCGGTCCATCTTGGAAAGGCGTTAAAACCTGTTAGGGATTCATATAATATAATCATTGTTGATTGCCTGACCGTCTGGATGTCTAATCTTCTTATGAAATATTCTGATCAGGGTGAAAAGCTGTTGGAAATTATAGATGATTTCTTTCTGAGTATAAAGGAGATTGATGGAACGCTCATTGTTGTATCCAACGAGGTTGGTATGGGTATCGTTCCCGACAATAAACTGGCAAGGGATTATAGGGATCAACTGGGTTTCCTCAATCAGAGGATGGCTCGGAGAGCGGACGAGGTCTATGCCCTTCTCTCCGGCATTCCCGTCAGGATAAAGTGAGTATTCAGCTATCAGCTTTCAGCAAAAACAAAAGATATAAAAACGAAGGAAGACGGTGGAAAATTTACAGAAGGTACTGAATAATATCCGACCATTGAAAGAGGATTATCTGAAAAAGGCAAAGCTGAGGCTGGACAGTCTTACAAAACCGGTTGAAAGTCTTGGCAGGCTTGAAGAGATTGCCCAGAGGTACGCAGCGATCAGAGAGAATATGAATCCGTCCATAAAAAGAAAAGCGATCGTTATCTTTGCCGCCGACCATGGTGTAGTTGAAGAGGGTGTAAGCGCTTACCCAAGAGAAGTTACTGTCCAGATGGTTCTGAATATGCTCGCCGGGGGAGCGGCTGTCAATGTCCTCGCAAGGCATGTAGGCGCAGAAGTTGTCGTTGTGGACATAGGTGTGGATCACGATTTTGTACCCGCTGATGGAGTCGTCATCAGGAAAGTGGGCTATGGAACGAAGAATTTTACGAAAGGCCCCGCCATGACCCATGCTGAAGCTCTCCAGTCTATCAGGGTTGGTATGGAGCTGGCAGACGAGTATGCCGGAAGGGGCATGGATATTGTGGGAACAGGAGAAATGGGGATTGGCAACACGACACCTTCCAGCGCTATACTATCAATTTTCACAGGTCTTAAAGTGGAGGAGGTAACCGGCAGGGGCACCGGAATCGATGATGAAGCGCTGCAAAAGAAGGCATCTGCCATAGAAAGGGCCCTCTCCGTGAACCGGCCAGATCCTGAAGATCCAATGGACGTCCTGGCCAAAGTGGGCGGTTTTGAAATAGGTGGAATAGCCGGCCTGATTATCGG
>JAFDAR010000187.1 GCA_019313735.1 Deltaproteobacteria bacterium
CTTATCAGATTAAATATGGTGGTCTTGCCTGACCCGTTGGGACCAATTATGGAAAATATTGAGTTTTTCTCGACCTCAAAACTCACATCGTCCACCGCCTTCAGCCCGCCGAAGCTTATGCTGAGATTTTCAACCTTAAAGAGAGACATTATCAGAGTTTCCCCTCATATCATTTAGTCTTGATGAACACCTTTGATCGGGCGCAGGCCGCACAGAACCCCATACGGGATAACCTGCAGAGGCCTGCGCCGTAATCTATCTGTTTATTTTTCAAAGAAGATTTCTATTTCTTTTTCCATGTTGCCAGATCATTAGGCGTCCAGTCCTGGAGCAGGATATAGGACGCGCCCGGCCCGCATTTCTGGATCTGAATAGAATCTGTCCCCTGATGACAGTCCTCGCTGAAATTAACTGTCGGTCCTATTCCCTGGAAATTTTTAAGAGAATTTAATTCTTTCAGACATGCCTCCGTGCTCAGGTTCGGCCCTACACGTTTCAGGGCCTCGACCAGAGGTTCGGCAAAGAGTATCCCCGCAAAATAGAATGTCCCCCATCTCTCTTCCGGTGCCATTCGCTTTTGGGCCTCATGATATTTGACCATCAGGGAATTGGTTGAATCGGGTGACAACCCAAAAGCTCCTGTTATGACTCCTTCCCAGAGACCACCCGAAATCTTGTACATAAGCGGATAGTCGGAAAGCGTATCGGACGATACCCATTGCGGTTTATAACCGATTGTGGCGCAGGTTTTCAGTGATATGACGGCTGTGGTCGGATTGACCCACAGGATTACGGCTTCCGCGCCGGAGTTCTTGAATTTCAGCATCTGAGACGCCAAGTCCTTCTCTCCCGGTTCAACAGGAATTTCCGCCACCAGCTTCATCCCCAGGGCATCCATTCGCTGTTTACATCCTGCCAGGCCGTTCTTGCCGTACGCATCGTTCTGATAGAAAAATCCTATTTTTTTAAATCCCATTTTTTCCACGAGGTATTTTGTGATAATGCTTGCCTCATCCTGATAGAGAGGATAATCGGCAAAGAGGTATTTTTGAGTTGGAATCACGTATTCATTAACCGCCGTGGACGGGCCCACCCAGATAACCTTGTTCTTTGCAAGATAATCCTTTACGGCCATACCGCTTGCGCCCGATACCCCACCCACAAAGGCAAATATCCCCTTTCTCTCAACCAGCTCTTTGACAGCCGCCTTACAGAGAGCAGGGTTGTACTGATCATCTCTTATAAAGTACTTGATCTTTCTACCGTGAATACCCCCCTCTTCATTGACAAGATTAAAGAGGATGGCGCTGCCCCTGGCTACCGAACCCCATGGCGCTGCGGGTCCTGTCTGGGGCAATGTTCTCTTGATCTTCATAATATTCCCTCCTTTAGTTTATGCTACTTACTTTTTCCATGTAGCGAGTTCATCCCTTGTACCACTTCCCTCCCTCTTTGATGAATGTAAAATCCTGATTGACCTCCATCGTTTCATTTGAGTCGTTGTACAACAGTGTTACATCTACCTCAACGCGCACAAACTTTTCTATTTCGGGGTACTTGACTTTGTCGTGGTTTCCTCTCAGATCGTGTATATTTAGAATGTGATAATCCTTTATCCTGACAGGCGAGCCCTGCACCTGTTCCAGATATTCCCCGTAAGTGTGTATGGAACGATATATCGAGGAAGGAGCGAGACAGCCATAAATGTCCTTAAAATTTCTATTAATCTCAGCGGCAAAATATCTCTCGACAGCTTTTTCTATACGGGGCTTTTCAAGAAAAAGCGCCAGTTTCCCCTCTGTAGTGTTACATCCCTGAAAAGCAATCAAGACTAACAAAATCGCCAGGATCTTTACGCAAAGAGCTGAAATCTTCAATTTACACCCATAATCATCCGGCACCATTATGCTGTGAAATCGCGCGTACACTATACCTTTTTTATGTAATGCTTTGCAAAAAGACCGCTGGGACGGACGCAGAGAACAAGCACAATCACAAGGAAGGCAACGATCGGTTTCCACTCAGGCCACACATAGCCGAAGAAGTTTTCTATCAGTCCGAGCAGACCGCCCCCGATAAGAACGCCCGGGATGCTCATCAGGCCTCCCAGAACGGCGGCCGCGAATGCCCTGAGGAATGGCTCCATCATGAAGTTGGGATCCAATGTTGCCCTCGAGGCAAAAAACATGGCGGCAATAGCCCCCATAAGTGAACTCAAACCCCAGGCAAGGGAAAACATCCGCTCCACACGGACACCCATGATCTTGGCGGCATTTTTATTCTGTTGGGTGGCCTTCATTGCCACGCCCACACGGGTATACTTGAAAAAAAGGTAAAGGAGTGCCATAAGAATGGCAGCTATGACAAAGACACCGATCGCCCAGTCGCTTATGATAACTCCCTTTATCGGTTCGTGGGTAACACTAAACGACATGGGGATTTCAAAGTACTTCTGCTCCGCACCCCATTTCCATCCCGCCAGCCCCATGAGGAGCATTTCGGCTCCAAGGGTAAGCACAATAAGCCCAAGGGCCGTGGGTTCTTTTGCGGGACGAAGAAAGGCAAATTCGATAAACACACCGAGCAGGATCGCAAACACCATGGTGAGGATAAAGGCCAGCCAGAACGGGTAGTGATAGTGCAACAGGATATGATAGGCTATGAATGTTGAAAACATTGCCATCTCTCCCTGCGCGAAGTTTACCACCTCGGACGTCTTGTATATGATCACCACGCCTATCGCCAACAGACCATAACAGGCCCCTATCGCCAGACCTTCAACAATCAGCTGTCCTATCATATTGTCTCCACATGAAAGTGTCAGTGAACGCCACAAGGCATCCCGCTTTAAACAAAAGGGCTAAAATGGCCACGTTATCCAGTACTTCTTTATCCTTATCCATATACCATACATGCCGAGCGGCTCGAATATGATTATGCCTATCATTATAAGTCCGAGGACCATACCCCCAAAATTCTCCAGACCGATCACGGTAAACCATTTTTTGGAAACAGAGATAAGAAAGTCTCCCAGGTAGGGGACCTCAGATACATTCTTCAGCAGATCGTACTGCAGGTAGGTTATCAGCGTGGCGCCCATGATCGCGCCGAGAATAGAACCGAGCCCGCCGACAACCACCATAACGAGGAATATAATGGAAAGTATCATATTGAAGGTAAAGGGATCGAAGAAGCCGCATACAAACGCGAACAGCCCGCCCGCTATACCCGCGTAAAACGCGCTTATCGCGAAGGCAAGAGTCTTGTAGATTGTAAGATTTACACCCATCACCTCCGCCGCGATATCGCTGTCTCTTATTGCGACAAATGCCCTTCCTACGCGCGTCTTCATGAGATTTATGGCGCTCACTATCATTATGACGGCAACGACCAGTATCAGATAGTACATGCTGACATCAGACTCCAGCACCCAGCTGAAGCCCATCTTCGGTATTCCCAGATCCAGGGGCGGGGCATGGAGGCCCATTCTGCCCCCAAAGATATCCCATGTGCCTATGACATGCATGATAGCCAGACCAAATCCAAGGGTCGCGATCGCAAGATAGGGACCCTCCAGTCTCAACGCCGGCAGGCCGAGGATAAAACCGAAAAATGCCGCGATAAAGGCCGCCAGCGGAAGGGCAAAGATAAAGGGCAACTGAAAATGCGTCATCATAAAGACCGTTCCATATGCCCCTATCGCAAAGAACCCGGCATGTCCCAGTGATATCTGGCCGGTGTATCCAACGAGGATACTAAGCCCCACTGCAAGTATTACGTTGACTATTATGATATTCAGCAGATAGATGTAATAGTTTGGCATGTAGATGGGAAGGGTGAAGAGAAAAATCAGAAATGCCGCCGACCAGAAAAGAACAACCCCGCTTCCGATAAGTTCAATGTCCTCGTAATACTCCCGCTTCATATCCATAAAGA
>JAFDAR010000007.1 GCA_019313735.1 Deltaproteobacteria bacterium
TTGGTGGAGGCGGCGGGAGTCGAACCCGCGTCCGAAAATATTCCACTGGAGTTTCTACGTGCATATCCTTTGATTTGAATTCGCCCCTGAAAACTCCCAAAGGCAGGATTGATCAGGCGCTATCCTGTTTAGATCTCACTTTACTCCCTCCAGGAAAGAGAGCTCAGCCAGCCCGCCTGTATGACGCCCTCATCCGACCCGGCAGACATGGTCGGGAGACCGGTAGCCGTCTAAGCGGCTACAGCGTAATCGTAGTTGTCTGCGATTATGTTTTCCTACCTGTTTAACGAGGCCTGTAGGAACCTCGGCACGCTGCTACAGCTTCACCTATCCCCGTCGAAACCGTGACGCCCCCATTTGAAAGATCGTAAATCAGGTTATGTCAAGGAGTAGAAAGATGTTACCAGCGTCTGTTCTTCACGCTCATGTCTCTCTGCGCATCCCGCAGATCGTCCCTTTTCCTGATATCATCCCTTTTGTCATAAAGCTTCTTGCCCTTTCCGACGCCGAGTTCCAGTTTTACCTTTCCGTTTTTGAAATACATCTTCAGGGGAATAAGCGTCAGACCTCTTTCTTTCGACTTTCCGTAGAGTTTTTTTATCTCTCTTTTATGCAGCAAAAGCTTGCGGACCCTCAGGGAGATATGGTTGGCACGGTTGCCGTGGGAGTAGGGGCTTATGTGCATATCATAGACAAACACCTCTCCATTCTGCACCTGCGCATAGCTGTCCTTCATATTCCCCTTGCCTTCGCGGAGAGACTTCACCTCGGTCCCAGCGAGGACAATCCCCGCCTCATAGGTATCATCTATGAAATAGTTGCGCCTTGCCAGTTTGTTCTGGCATATAATTTTTTCAGCGGTTTTATTTTTTTTTGCCATCACACCACTCTTTTATCACTCCGCAGACATTTCATATAAAGCGCGACCATCCACGTCATGCCCCAGAAGATAATCCATTTTCACATGACTCATCGATTTGAAGATGTTCTCGCGCACATCTTTATTATCCTTCTCCATATCATCTAAAAGCCTCTTTATATACATCCTTCGTGAAATTTTGCTTGTGGGACACCCGTTTTCAATCATGGGAATATCTTTCTCCTTCGCATACTTCTTGACCAGTGTTTCCCTGATATACGCGAGAGGCCGGATAATGTGAAACTTTCCCCCGAACACCGACTGGTTCGGCATCATCGTGCTGATCTCCCGGCCATAGAAGATGTTGATCAGCAATGTCTCTATGATGTCATCCTTGTGGTGCGCGAAGGCTATCTTATTGCACCCGTTTTCATTTGCTATCTCGAATATCCTCTTCCTCCTCATCCTCGAACACAGAAAGCAGGGGTTCTTTTTGTTGTAATCGCTGTGCGCCAGGGGACCTATATCGGTCTTTTCCATGATATACCCATGCCCGTTTTTTCTCAGATAATTCTCCAGTTCAGTGTATCCCCTGTACCTCTCATCAAAACCCAGGTCTATGTTAACCGCCAGGATCGAAAATCGCGGGAGAAACACCATGGGAGTGGTGAGAAGGTCGAGGAGCACAAGGCTGTCCACTCCACCCGAGACACCGACCAGCACGCGGTCACCCTCTCCGATCATACCATAATCCACAGAGGCCTTTTCGAGCCACTTTTTGAGATGCAGGTACAGTTTCGAGCGCTTCTCTTTCAACAGAGTTCCTTTCCTGAAACAACCTTTACCGGCAGATGGCAACCGCCACAAAACGTGTATCACCCTACCATGAAAATGAAATCAGGCCAAACCTGAAATACTTTAGCAGGGCTATGGAGCTGAATTAACAGCAAAAAACAAAAAAGTTAATTTTTTCTTGACAACTGCCGTATCTTGACTTTATGATAGCCGAAACGGGTTTTTTCCAAGATTCTATAGACATTATTTGCCTGATATGTTCTCAGAAGGAGGATCCAAGCGGTTATGCCCTAAAACCATCTCTCAAGAATCTGGAAGCCTTTTAGGCAACTGGATGTATCTCTCGAAGTGTATGTGCTACTTAGTCAGTAATTCTTTTTGGACGGAGGGCTCCAGATGATCCCACTGCTTATAAACACACCTGAGACAATGTTTAAGATCAGGGTGGTAACCGCAAAAGATGCCTCTGCAAAAGCTCTGGAGCGGTTGCAGGCAACAGGCGCCCTCCATATAGAAGAACCCCAGGAATTAGATCCTGCCAATATAACAGCAATAGAGGAAAAAAGAAATCTCATAAGAAAAATATCCGTCAACATCAACGACATCCTGTCGCATGTAAGGGGAGAGCACAAGGTACTCATACCGGAAGACGCACCTGCTCAACCCCTCGACAAGGTTTTGCATCGGACGAGCAGGCTGCGTGACAGGTGCGCCCGCCTTCGTGAAGAGGCGACAAAGCTGGAAGCCGACATCTCCAATATGGAGGAACTGGGCAGATACCTGGATATCCTGGCACAGGAGATAAACCTCCCACTGAGAGACCTGAACTATTCTGGAAGCTACGTTTCGGCCAGGGTATTCGTATTCCCGGTGGAGACATCCCGAACATTCCTGGAAAAAGCCGCCCAACATATCCTTCAACATGTCACCGCCTCTTCAAAAGAGGAAACGGTGGTCTACACCATTGCCAGAACCACCAGTCAGAATATGGTGGAGGCGCTGGCACGAGACCTGGGAGCCTTGCCCCTCGAGATACCCGATGAAGAATTAACCCTGAGGGACTTTAGCGCGAAGAAGGAGGATATCGTCGGGAGAAAGAATCAGGAGATCAAGGAGGTAGAGAGGGAAATAGAAACGGTTACCTCGGAAAACCTTGAGCGGATCGCCCTTTACAGAGAAACCATCTCCCGGGAAGATGAGATGCTGTCGGCTATCGCACAGATGTCGGAAACCCACTATATATCGCTGATTGAAGGCTGGGTTCCCCAGACCAAAACCGATGCCATCATATCAGAGATACATGCATCGCTTGACAATGCATTTGTCGACGCACGCCAAGCGTTGCCTTCTGAAGAACCCCCGACAAGGCTGCAGAACCCGCGTGCCATCAGGCCATTTGAGGTGATCGTCAGCCTCTTCAGCCTGCCAAAGTACGGCGGGTGGGACCCGACACCGAGCGTGGCCTACTTCTTTGCCTTCTTTTTCGGTCTCATGCTCTGTGACGTTGTCTACGCGACAGGTCTGCTGATCCTTGCCCGGTTTGTCCTTGATAAACTCGTCGATGACCCCTCTACCGAGGGGGTCGATCTGTTCCGCAAGGTGTTGTACATAAGTGGAGGAGTCGCCTTATTCTTTGGCGCCCTTTCAGGGACCTATCTGGGGGATTTTCTGTATATGTATTTCGGGATCAGCCTGCAGTCAATTGCCCTGGTGAAATGGGTTCAGGCACAACTTTCAGACCCCATATCCTTTATCACCCTTTCACTGATAATTGGCCTGATACATGTGAATATCGCTCACACCCTGGGCCTCGTAAAGGGGATACAGGAGAGGGACCGGGGGATGATTGTCAGCAAGGCGGGGCTGTTCCTTGTAGAGGCGTTCGGCATCCCTTACATCTTCAAGGCCATGCTGGGCATCGAACTCATCCCACTTTCCCCCTGGGTATACGGCGTACTGGCCTATCCTATGACCGCAGGGCTGATCCTCATCGTCGTCGGCGCATTTATGCAGATGGGGGGTCTGGGAAGTGTGTTCTGGATCTTCGATCTTACCGGCATACTGGGCGACATCATGTCATATTCCAGGCTGGCCGGGGTCGGGCTGGCCACCTTCTATCTCGCGTCCTCCTTCAACCTGCTTTCTGACTGGGTCTCCTCCACGATATCGTCCGCAATACCCGGCATACTGGGTGTTATTCTGGCCTTTGCCATAGGAATGGTAATGCTGATCATCTTCCATGTGTTCAACCTGTTCCTCAGCAGTCTGGCCGCTTTTATACATTCTCTCAGGCTCTGCTTCGTGGAATTTCTGTTGAAGTTTTATGAGGGGGGCGGGAAAGAATATAATCCGTTTCATCTGAGCGTGAGAACAGAAACAATAGTAGGCAAAAATTTTTAGAGAGAGGTGAAGAAATGACATTGATTCAAGCCTTGGCTACATTTGGTGGTGCTATGGCGCTCGCGGGGGGTCTTGCAGGATCAGCTATAGGGATTGCCAATGCCGCCTCCTCCGGGGTGGCCACCCTGTCCGAGGAACCGGGACAGTTGAGAAACGTGATCGTCCTGGCATCCCTTCCCATGACACAGAGTTTCTACGGCCTTATCATCCTGATTATAATCCTTACGGTGGTCCTGCCGAAGATCGCTGTCGCCGGCGCGGGCGCGGGGATTGCGGTGTTGGGTATCGGCATCATGGCCGGATTCGCCGAGCTCTTCTCCGCGATATTTCAGGGATCGGTCTGCGCCTCGGGTATAGCGCTCCTTCCGAAGACAAAGGGGCGGATACTAACAGCGTCCATGATGCTTGCCGTTTTTGTGGAACTGATAGGCGTACTCGGCCTGGTCTTTACCATCATGGCATTCAGTATACTAAAGCTCATGTGAGAGGGTGAACAGTATGGAAACCGATAAGATAAGAGCGGCTATCCTCGAAAAGGCGCACAAAGAGGCGGAAGAAATCGTGGCCAACGCCAAGGCAAAGGCCAAAGACCTGATGGCAGATGCGAAGGAACAGCAGAAAAAGCGGCTCGAAGAGGAGAAAAACCGTATCATATCGGAGGCGAAGCGTGAGGCGTCGAGGGTATTGGCACAGTCCTCTCTCAAAGCACGGCAGGAAATACTGAAGGAACAAGACGCCGTCATCAATGAGATCATAGCCAGGACAAAGGAGGATCTTGCCAAGGAAACAACCGACGAGAAGGCCTTTGCTACCCTCATCAGGGAGGCGATCGAGGCCTTTGAATCGGAAGAAAAACTCAGGATTCTCGTATCCCCGAAAGATGTCGCCATCGCCCGCAAGGTCGTAGAAGGAGATGACGCCCTGAACAAACAGATAGCGGAGGTTGCTGAACACGATTGCCTGGGGGGCGTTATAGCGGAATCGATGGACCGCATGGTAAGCATTGACAATACGTTTGATGTGAGGTTGGAGATGCTGACGCCGAAGATCATGCCCGAACTGGGCAGCAAACTTTTCGGAGAGACCAAACAGTGAACCTGATAAGCACGCGGTATGCATTCATGTCGGCCTATCTCAAAGGCGAGGAGTCCCGGTCTGTAACTCCCGAACATATCGGGGAGGTGCTGCAGAGATCCGCGACCATGCAAGATGCCTTGGAGATCATAGGAGACACCGATATCGGCGAATACCTGCTCGACCAGCCGATCAAGACCTTCGATGACGCAGATGAGCATCTGTGGATGTACCTGGACGGATGTCTGGGGCGTCTCGAGGGCTTCGATATGCCCCCGGACATGTTGCGCATAGCGCGCCTGTACGTCGAGAAGTACGATGTCCTGAATATCAGGATTGCTCTGAGGGTGATTCTGAAAAAGGTGCCTTCCTCCATGGTGCCATTGGGCGTGATCCACAGAGGAGGGTATCTGCACGAAATGTCTGCCGCGCGGGAGAAAGATGAGCTGTCCTTGATCCTCGCGACATGCAATCTGGGGGACTACATCCGGGCCATAGAGAATATCAACGAAAAGGATGCGCAATCCGTATCCGAGGGAGAAGTTGCCCTGAAAAACCTGTATCATCGGAAGGTGCTGAAGGCATTCAGGGGCATGGCAGATGGACATCTCCTCGAGAAGGCCTTCAAGATCGGTATCGATATAGCAAACCTCCAGACGGTTTTCCGAATATCTATAGGGGGGAGCGGGGCCTCAGGAGCACCGATCCTCACAGGCGGCCGTATGCTCTCTGAGAGTACCGTACAGGAATTGCTCACGCTGAAGATGGCCGAAATAACAGGAAGGCTGGAAAATACAGGATACCATATGATGGCGCGGGAGGTATCCAAGGGGTATGAAAAGGGCGGGGAGATCACGGCGGCAGACAAGGTAACGGAGAAACACAGGTTCAGGATGCTCAAGGATCTTCTCTCTCCCAGGATCCTGTCCACCTCCAATATGTTATGGTATCTGCTCCTCAAGGAGCTGGAGATACGGAATCTGAGGTTGACCTTTAAGATGCTCGCAGACGGGATACCGGCGGTGGAGATAAAGGATCTGGTGATCGCGGCATGACTGAAAATATAACCGTAGCCATCATAGGAAACAGGGACCAGACAGCCCTGATGAGGCTTGCCGGTGTTGAGAAGTGCCGGATCATAGAAGAAGATGGGGATGACACCCGTGATAAGGTCAGAGAGGCCCTGGTGGATCTGGCGGGGGACAGCTCCGTCGGAATCATCATGCTGCCGGAAGACTGGGGCAGGGATGCGGCAGACACGATCAGACACATAAGGGAGAGCAAGCGCAGCTCGGCCATTGTGATAAATATCCCTTCAGGATTTAAGACAAAAGAGCAGGATGTGAAGGAATATTACAAGACATACACAAAGAAACTGATAGGCTTTAATGTGAACATCTGATGATGAGACCATCTGGATTCACTGCAGACCAAACATACTACCAAAGTGAGGCATGACCTATGGGGAAGATCTGGAAAATTTCGGGGCCAGTTGTAATCGCCGAAGACATGAGGGGATCTCAGGTATACGAGGTTGTCGATGTGGGTGACGAAAGACTTACGGGGGAGATCATCGGTCTTGAAAGAGATAAGGCGGTCATCCAGGTGTACGAGGATACCGTGGGGCTCAAGGTCGGCGAACCGGTGACCGGAACGGGGGATATCCTCATGGTGGAACTGGGACCCGGACTTGTCGGGAATATCTATGACGGCGTTCAGAGGTCCCTCGTCACCATGATGGACGACATCGGCGATTTTCTCGTGCGCGGTGTACGAACCGATGCCCTTGATCGGGAGAAAAAATGGCACTTTACCCCCACCGTGAAGGCGGGTGATGTCGTGCAGGAGGGGGACATCATTGGATCTGTTCCGGAGACCGGCCTTATAGAACACAGGATCATGGTGCCCATAGGGACGCAGGGGACCATCCTGGAGATAGCGGAGGGAGATTTTACCATAGAAGAAACCGTCGCGCTCCTGGAGCACGAAGGTGGGAAAAAGCCTCTGACCCTCATGCAGAAGTGGCCGGCACGAAAACCCAGGGTATATAAACAGAGATTCGATCCCGAAGACCTCCTGGTGACCGGCACGAGGATCATGGACTACCTGTTCCCCCTGGCGCTGGGGGGGAAGGCCGCTATCCCCGGAGGATTCGGAACCGGCAAGACCGTCGCCTTGCAACAGATGGCCCGGTGGTCTCAGACACAGCTGAATATCTATGTAGGGTGCGGCGAGCGGGGAAACGAGATGGCGGACGTCCTCCACAGCTTCAAAAAGCTGAAAGACCCCGCGACCGGCAGGCTCCTGCAGGAAAAAGAGATATTTATCGCCAACACATCGAATATGCCCGTCGTCGCGCGGGAGATCAGTATCTTTATCGGCATTACCATGGCCGAATACTTCAGGGATATGGGGTATGACGTCCTCCTCGTGGCCGATTCGACATCCCGGTGGGCCGAGGCAATGAGAGAAATAGGCGCCAGGCTTGAGGAAACCCCGGGGGAAGAGGGGTTCCCCACTTATCTGGGTTCCCGGCTTTCTGCCTTCTACGAAAGGTCCGGGAGGGTCGAATGCATAGGGAAACCGGAACGGATGGGGTCAGCTACGGTGATCGGCTCCGTCAGTCCTCCCGGCGCGGACTTCAGCGAACCGGTAACCCAGGCGACCCTCAGGATCGTCGACGTCCTCTACTCGCTGGATGTCGCCCTCGCCAACAAGAGGCACTTCCCGACCATCAACTGGCTCCAGAGCTACAGTCTCTACACCGATTCGGTGGACGCGTGGTGGAACAAAATCAGCCCTGATTACAGTGATATAAGAAACAGGGCACTGATCACGCTCCAGCACGAAGCGGAACTGGAGGAGATCGTCCGGCTCGTCGGGCCGGAGGCCCTTCCCGAAGACGACAAGTTGGTGCTCCTCGCGGCGCGCATGATCAGGGAAGACTTTCTGATGCAGAGCGCGTATCACCCTGTCGACACCTACACACAGCCCGCCAGGGCACACACGATGATCAGCGCCATCATGAAATTCTACGACCTCGCGAAGGAGGCGACCGAATCGGGGATGCTGGTCAGCGAGATAGCCTCTTCGAAGGTTCTGCCCCGCATATCAAGGATGAAGGATATACCGAACGAGGAATTCGATACATACATGAAAAAGTTATGGTCTGATATGGATAAGAATCCCTTTGTGTAAGGAGGAGGAGCGTAATGGATTCTCTGCAGTTATTTACGAGACAGACAAAGGCAATCAGCACCGCACGGAGATCGCTCCTTGTCGTTGAGAGTATCCCCGGTATTAGATACAATGAGATCGTGGAGGTCCGGCTTGGCACCGGTGAGACGCGGATCGGGCAGGTAATAGAAGTCGGCAAGGAAACCACCGTCGTCCAGGTCTTTGGAGGGGTCAGCGAGGTTGACCTCCTGAACAGCAAGGTAATATACAAGGGGGAGACACTGAAACTTCCTGTATCGGGGGATATTATGGGGAGGATCTTCGACGGGAGCGGGAATCCCATAGACGGCGGTCCCCCGATCATAGCGGATACCTATAGGGATATCAACGGTGTGCCGGCAAACCCCGCATCACGTATGCCCCCGGCGGAATTCATCGAGACCGGGATCTCCGCGATAGACGGACTCAATGTCCTGGTACGCGGACAGAAGCTGCCCATCTTCAGCGGATCGGGCCTGCCGCACAACAAGATTGCAGCGCAGATCCTGAGACAGGCGTCACTGAAGGGGAAATCGGAAGAGTTCGCGATCGTCTTCGGCGCAATCGGCGTCAGTTATGATGACGCGGGTTACTTTATCTCGAACCTGGAAGAGACCGGGGCGCTC
Source organism: Deltaproteobacteria bacterium (assembly GCA_019313735.1). Lineage (GTDB taxonomy): Bacteria > Desulfobacterota > Syntrophia > Syntrophales > UBA2210 > UBA2210. Next base: position 8,971 of record JAFDAR010000007.1, read on the forward strand.
AGCCGCACCGTCGCATTTATCAATACGGCTTCGTCACCCGTCATCGAGAGACTGTCAACACCGCGTCTGGCTCTGACAGCAGCGGAATACCTGGCATGGGAACACGACATGCATGTTCTGGTCATACTCACGGACATCACAAACTACTGCGACGCGCTGCGCGAACTTGCCGCCATGAGAGGCGAAATACCAAGCAGAAGGGGTTATCCGGGATACATGTACACGGACCTGGCCTCTCTGTATGAGCGGGCCGGACGAATAAGCGGCAAAGAGGGTTCCGTGACCATTATTCCCATCCTGACGATGCCCGATGACGACATCACGCACCCGATAGCGGACCTGACGGGATATATTACCGAGGGACAGATCGTCCTGTCGCGGGCGCTGGAGCGAAAGAGGATATATCCCCCCATCGATGTCTTCCTCTCCCTTTCACGAATGATGAAAGAGGGAATCGGGGAGGGGAACACGAGGGAAGACCACAACAACGCGTTTATGCAGTCATATGCTGTCTACGCTGAGGGAAACTACCTGAGAGAAATATCCACCGTAATTGGCTCCGAGGCGTTGAGCGACCGGGACAGGTTATACCTCTCCGCATCGGACAGATTTGAACAGGAATTTATATCACAGAACGAAAAGGAGAGAAGGACCGTTGAAGAGACACTGGGACGGGCGTGGGACATCTTCTCCATGCTCCCCACAGAAGACCTCAAGCTTATCCAGGAAGAATATATAAAGAAATACCTCCCGAAGGCTCCGAAAGGCAGCATCGGAGAGGAGCCCCGGTAGACAAGAGAGGGGTGCCATGTCAACAAAGGTACAGGTAACACGGCCAACAAAGATCGAACTTGCGCGCCTGAAACGTCGCCTGAAGCTCGCCACGAGGATCCAGAAGATCGTCAAGGACAGGCTCTCCATCCTGATTATGGAATTCCTCGACACCGTCAAGGAATGCTCTTCCGTCAAAGAGCGCCTGCTCGCGGAGTTTAAGGAGGCCTACCTGGCGCTCTCTGTTACCACGGGATACCATGGGTACGCGTTCCTGGAAAAGGAACTCCTCGCATCCCGGATGGCACTTACGATCGGCACCGCCACACGGAATGTCGCAGGGGTAAAGATACCCGTTTTTGAAACGGAAGATACACAGACGCCGGGCTCTTCCGTGAGGAAGACGCCTGGCACCTCTTCATTGATAGACAACAGCACCACCCTCTCACGAAAGTGCCTGAAGACCACCATCGAACTGGCCGAACTCCAGAATTCCCTCGAGCTTCTGGGGGAGGAGATCAACAAGGTCAAGAGAATAAACAACGCGCTGGAATATATCGTTATACCGGGACTCGTGGCCACGATAAAATACCTGACGATGAAGTTCGAGGAGCGTGATCGCGAAGAGATCGCCCGGCTCAAATATGTCAAGATGCTGATCGAGCAGAGAGAGGCCTATGCGTATTGATCCTGGCCCGGACAGGGCACTTGAGAGCTGCCTGAAGGGTGACATGAAGACGCTCAATGCCCACCTGCCACGCAGGCGAAAGACATTGCGCGAACTGCAGGAGGAAGAACGCCCCCACGTTGAATGTGGTGATGGAAGCACACACTCTTTCAGGAAAAAAGATCTTGAGTATCTGGCACAGATGTTAGACAATGAAGACAAAGAGACACTGCTCCTGCCGATTATCATAGAGGTGGGCCATGGTGAGGGTCGTCTGACGGTACGGTCAAAAACGGGGATTGAAGCAAAGATATTTTCACGGATATTGGAGATGCCCATAGCCTGCAGGTATGACATGATAACGATCTTTAAACCGCAGTTACAGGTGCTGAGAAGGGTGTTGAAGACAACCACGCAGTATGTTTTCACCACATGAAAGATACGGCAACAAACTAACATGCAAAGGAGGCTTGCCATGAAAGTATTCGCGGACAGACTGATCAACGTTCTGGAAAATCACAATAAGGAAATCGCGCAGCAGTGGTGCAAGGCCGTAAGACGGAATCCCCGGACACCGTCAATCAATAATATGCCGGAAGAGGAATGTTTCAAGAGAGCCGTTTTTTTCTACAAAAACATCATAAAAATGTACTACAGTGAAAAACCCTATAGCGAGGTGCGCACATACTTTTCAGAATACGCTGAAATCGGCTACCAAAACAAGATACCGCTCCATGAACTTCTCTATGCCCTCATCATGATGAGGAGGCACATGTGGCTCTACGCCGATTTCCAGGCCCCCTTCCTCAGCGCCATGGATCACCAGCAGGCGGTTGAAACGATAAACAAAACGATACGCATATTCGATCATGGTATCTACATAATCACCCAGAAATATGGTGAACTTGAGAAGGGGTAAGGAGAGTGCTATGCCGGCAGAAATACATGAAACGATAAGAAAGATGGAAGGCGAAGCCGAGAAACTGATAGAGAAGGCCCGGACAGAGGCACGGGGCATCCTGGAAGATACCAACAAGAAGGCGCGGGAGATCCTTTCGGCAGAGCTGCTCGTGGACAAATTCAAGACCGAGCGTGACAGGATTGTCTCCGGGGCCCAGGAAGAGGCAGAGAAGAGGATAGAAAAATCACGAAAGGCATCCGCCGGGATCCGGTCAGCCTCATCCGGAAAGATAGACGCATTCTCGCGATCGATGGCGGATCAGGTGCGAGGGATCAGTTAACACAGGTGTCCGGTAATCTTTCACGGGAAGATTACCGGACACCCGTCCCATCGACAAAAACCATACCGGAGCACTCTTCGGCTCTCATCATTCCGTATCCCGGCTATTTCTTATCTTGAAAATCCCTTCACATAAGTATAATAAAGAACGAAAGGCAGGGGGTACCCCCTGCCTTTCGTAAAATCATCAAACAGGAGAAAAGTCATGACTGAGATTATCGATGTATACGCAAGAGAGATACTTGATTCAAGGGGAAACCCTTCAGTAGAGGCGGAGGTAACCCTCAGCTCGGAAATCGTGGGAAGGGCATCCGTTCCGTCTGGCGCATCAACGGGAGAACACGAGATGCTGGAGCTCAGGGATAACGACAAGAAAAGATATCTGGGAAAGGGCGTAGAAAAAGCCGTCGAAAATGTAACCTACAAGATAGGACCGGAGATCATAGGCATGGATTGCCTCTCTCAGAGAGAAATCGACCGCACCATGATCGAGCTGGACGGAACGGAAAACCGGAGCTCACTCGGCGCCAACGCCATCCTGGGCGTCTCGCTCGCCTGCGCCAGGGCGGCCGCGGAGGCAACAGGGCTCCCCCTTTACAGATATATAGGAGGGGTTTCCGCCAAAGACATCCCTATCCCCATGACTAACATCTTGAACGGCGGACAGCACGCCGATAACAACGTGGATATACAGGAATTCATGATTATGCCTGTGGGTGCCCCCGATTTCAGAGAGGGCATCAGGATGTGCAGCGAAGTCTTCCACCATCTCAAGTCTGTTCTGCAGGAAAAGGGTTACAGCACGGCAGTGGGGGATGAGGGTGGATTCGCTCCAAACCTGAAATCCAGCGAAGAGGCCCTCTCACTTATCATGAAGGCTATCGAGAAGGGCGGGTATTCACCGGGCAATGATATATTCATCGCCATCGACTCGGCCGCAAATTCATTCTACTTAGACGGGAAATATACGCTTTCCTCGGAGAAAAAACCGGACAAAACATCCGAAGAGCTTATCGCCTTCTATAGTGATCTGGTCGAAAGGTACCCGATCATATCTATCGAAGACGGCCTCGCGGAAGATGACTGGGAAGGGTGGAAGATGATGACGGACAAGCTGGGTGCAAATATCCAGATCGTGGGAGATGACATCTTCGTCACAAACAGGGAAAGACTTGAGAAGGGCATATCTCTCGGGGTGGCCAACTCCATCCTGATCAAACTCAACCAGATAGGCACTCTGACAGAGACCCTGGAAACCATTGAACGGGCAAAGGAAGCAGGATACACCACCGTTGTATCCCACAGGTCGGGCGAGACGGAAGATACCTTTATGGCCGATCTCGCAGTCGCGATGAACTGCGGTCAGATCAAGAGCGGCTCCGTTTCCAGAAGTGAACGTCTTGCAAAATACAACCAGCTTATCAGGATAGAGGAAGAACTGGGAGACCAGTCGGTATACAGAGGGAAGGGCACCTTTTACAGCATACGCAGAGGATAGGAGAAAAGTATCAGGGACCTCGAGACCCTAAACTTATACTACTGAGACCTTTGCAGAATGTTCAATTTTGTTCAAGTTCAAGGAAGGCGAGAATTTTAACCACAGGAATATATTGGATATTTCGAGGATTAAAATTTGAGACTGACGCGGAAATTGGGCAAAAGGGGACGTTATGCGAAGGTCTCAGTACTACATCATAAATTTGAACAGCCTGCGCCTGAGGGATTCCAGCAGGCTTCTGTCATCCAGGGAAAGAAATTTTGAGCCCTTCTCGTCCTTGCTCTCGGACACTGATATCGCACCGCTGTACACAAGAAACTTCAGAGCATTCTTGTAATTCGACTGGGAAAGGGCCTCCGCCTTGGAGATTTCTCCTTTTTTGTACATCTTTGTGCCAAGTTTCTGTACCTTTTTTACAAGATCCTTCTCCTGCCTCACCCTGTTTTTTAGATACGCACACCCCCTGGACGCAATCCAGTAAGACTCAAGATAATTCTGTATGAGCCCCGCGAACGATTGGAGAGATGTTCTCCCCTTTCCGGTCACATCAATGGATATCTGGCCGCCATCTTCATGGACAACAATCATATCCCTGGCATGTGCGTACGAGATAACCCTCTTCACCTCTTCGAGATCATCAACATTATTGTCATATATAAATTCATGCCTGAACAGGTCTTTGAAAAAACCGTAGTCTGCCATCACTTCGGAAAGAGAGGTACTGTTGCCGTCACCGGAGAGGATCGAGATGGACACAAAAGAGAGAGAAACAAAGAAATGGAGTATATTGTTCTTATAATATTCGAGATTCAGTCTCCTGTTCTCATCCACAGAGTATATCGTCTCTTCGAATTCATCCTCCTCGTCCTCCTCTTCGGGCCCCATCCTCGATATCAAGCCGGACGATTCAAACATCCCCAAGGCATCATTAAGCGCTTTCTCCCTGTTGGCAAATGTGGACGAGAACCTCGCTCCCCTGCCGGCGAGGTAATCATGAAACTCACTCAGGATATCCATCAGATCATCATGCGATATTCCTTTCCGGTAGTGGCATAAAAGCCCGGCCGCTACCAGGGCGGAGGGTGACACAACAGACACCTTGTTTATTTCATTAACAATCTCATATCATATAAACCCTTCCGTAGCGTTTTCTGAGAACCTTTCTGCTTTTTATCAGATCCCGTATCCTTTCCTTTTCCTTGCCGGCGCCCTCAAGTTCCCTCAGATAGGATTTTTCTTCTATAACCCTGTCATACCCTATAAAAATCGGGACTATTGCCAGGTCGTCAAAACTCGCCTCTCTGTATGCCTGCATTATCATTGAGAGGAGCCCATATTTCGGCATAATCATCTTGCCTGTGCGGCTCCTTCCGCCTTCAATGAAGAACTCTATGGGCAGGCCCTCTTCCAGGAGTGTCTTGATGTATTTGGCAAGCACTTCTCCGTAAAGAACGTTGCCTCCGACAGTTCTCCTGATAAAGAATGCACCCATATTTCTGAATATTGTTATGGTAAAAGACATAGTGAATCAGGAGATAGTCTATATGGCTGCGATGGCACGGTATTACCACAAAGGGCATCTTCTTGGAGATATCCCTCATCTTTGAAAGACCTTCCTTATCTATGACAATGCCGTCATAGATGTTGTTCCATAACCAGGTAAGTATCCTGTCCATGAAACCTATGTAAGTGTCCTTATAACCAGCGGCTATTTCAAACAGATATTTTCTTGCCCTGTCAACAATTGCGCCATGACCTTCTCTTCCGGTCAAAGCCATATCCTCCATGAATTTTTCAAGCACCGGATCCCTCAGTGCCATCCCAACAATCTCCTCCCTCGACTTGAGGACAGGTCCGACAATAGTTATCTTCTCCTCGTCAATTCTGTCTATGAGTTCCCGTCTCAAAAGATAGATGATAGTTTCTCTGGATTTTCCACGGTTGCTTTCCAGAAATTCCGCAAGGTTCACGGGTTCTGAGGACACAACAAAGGCCTTTTTATAATACCTGAAAAAGGTTATAGCTCTCCTCAACATTCCCGGATTTTCAGCCTGCCCGAACAACAAATCCATCAGGCTCTTGTCCTTCTTTTCCCTCCTGCGTCCATAAGCAACAAGCTGAGGCACCAGAAAGACCGGAATATCCATATCCCTTTGTGCATCAATCAGCTGTCCCAGAGGATCCCCTGCATTCCTGCCCCCGATGAAATCCGAACCGCGAAGGTACACGATGGAACGCTTTTTGTTTTTTGTTGTCCTTTTCAGGAACTCATTTCGGAAGGGATTGTGGAAAAAACGCGAAATGATCGATTTGAAGGCGTTCAGAAAGGGCTGCCAGAGAATCATGTTGATTCCGTGACAATAAACAGGCCTTTCAACAACCCCCCTGGTCAACACGCTCCGGAGTATCAGACAGTTCAACTGGCTCTTGTTCTTCAGAGCATATACAACTACCCCTTCTTTTGAGAGATCCTTCAGATTCTCCAGGCCTTCTTCATCTATTTTTACCTTAGACAAGGCTATATTCAGCAACCGAAACAGCGGGGATCTTTTCTCTTCATAAAAGAGACCGTTATAATATTCCCCTATCTGTCTGCCGAATGATTTCCATCCCGATTTGATTGTCATGATATTACTTCATTTCCTCGTATATAGATGATTCTGCTGATTAACGGCCTTTTCGCCCAATCTCTGCGTTATGCTCAAAAAATAATCCTCGAAATATCAATCATATGCCTCCTGTTATTTTTTTCGCATGCCTTGATCTTGAACGAAAATCCTCATAACCGGGCAGAATCATAGATTCCAAGACAGATTTCAGGTTGTCTGCCAGTCAACCGGGCAACATTCCGGAAACCTTTGAATCATGTAGTCTTTCACACATTCTTCGATCTCCTGGGCGGTGGAGATGGTCATCACCTTTTTAAGCAGTTCTTTTGATTCTCTGACCGTTGAATTTCTTATTATCTTTTTCACACGGGGTATCGCCAGGGGCGTCATGCTGAGCCCGTCCAGTTCAAGGCCGAGTAGGATGGGCGTGCACAGAGGATCACCTGCCATCTCGCCGCACATGGCAACCTTTATCCCGGCGTTATGTCCCGCATCGACAACCTGTCTGATCATCCTTAATATGGCGGGATGAAGGGGCTCATACAAATATGTAACACGTTCATTTACCCTGTCAATCGCAAGTGCATACTGTATCAGATCATTAGTCCCGATGCTGAAAAAATCCACCTTTTCCGCCAGTTGCTCCGCCATAATCACCGCAGACGGAACTTCTATCATGATGCCTATCTTTATATCCTCATCGATGGGAATTCCTTCGGATAACAATTCTCCCTTTACCTCGTCAATTATGTTTCTGGCATCCATGATTTCCTTCACCCCGGAAATCATGGGAAGCAGGATCCCTGTATTGCCATATACACTGGCGCGCAGAATGGCCCTCAGCTGTACCTTGAAGAGCTCAACCTCCTGAAGACAGAATCTTATTGCCCTCAACCCCATCACAGGGTTCATCTCTTCGGCCAGGCCAGCATCGGAGACAAACTTGTCACCACCCAGATCAAACGTCCTGATAGTGGCCCACTTGATTCCCTCACCTTCTATAACTTTCTTATAACTGAAGAAATGCTCTTCTTCCGAGGGAAGCTGCTCTTTGTTGATATAGATGAATTCCGTCCTGTAAAGACCCACACCATTGGCACCATGAAACACCGCCGAGGGGATTTCCTCGATAAACTCTATATTGGCCCCTACACCTACACTACGACCATCCGCTGTCACGGCGGGAAGATGTGCATCCTTGAGCATATCTTCTTCCATTGCAAGGTAGTGTCTCTTTTTGTCCTCGTATCTCTTTATCACCTCCGGATCGGGATTTATAATAACAACACCAGCGGTACCGTCAACGATGATTACGTTACCTGTGTTTACCTCTTCGGTAATTTTCTCGAGTCCGACAACTGCAGGGATTTCTATAGATTTCGCCATAATCGCGGTGTGAGAAGTCTTTCCTCCGATGTCCGTAGCGAAACCCAGAATCTTACGGGTCGACATCTGAACCGTATCTGCCGGAGAAAGGTCCCTCGCGACAATTACAACTTCCCCCTCGATATCAGAGACTCTCTCATGCGTCTTTCCAGACAGATTTCTCAGTATTCTCTGTCCCACATATTCTACATCTCTGATACGCTCCCTGAGATAATCATCCTCTATCCTATCGAATATCTCTCTCTGTTGGGAAATCGTCATCTTCAACGCCCATTCCGCATTAACACAGTGATCCTTTATGTTCTTTATGATATCCCTGACAAAGGTTTTGTCGTCGAGTATCATGATATGGACATCGACAAGTAACGATCCTATCCCTTTGCGATCTTTAAGATCCGTTTTTATGTCCAGTAATTCCTGCCGTGAATCTCTGAGGGATTTCCTGAACCTCTTTATTTCCCTGGAGACATCTTCGCCACCACTCAATTTATAGAGTGTCTCTTTAATATCCTGGCGATTCAAGACATAGGCGCTTCCGATCACTATGCCTGGAGAAACTCCTATGCCCTTCAAGGCAATGGTCGCTTTCAGTTCATTCTCGTCCAATTATTCTTCTCCAAATTTATTTTCTACGAGCTTTTCAAGCTCCCTCATGACATCATCAGCATCCAGACCATCGGCTTCAACCGTAACGCGGCTACCCATGGAGCATGCAAGAGTCAATATATCCAGAATACTCTTGCCGTCAACCTTTTTCCCGTCTTTTTTAAGAAACACTCCGGAATTATATTTGCTCGACACATTTACTATCGTGGCAGCAGCTCTCGCGTGAAGTCCCAGTTTATTCTTTAAAGTGAATGTCTTGATTCTCTTCATTTTACACTGTCACCACAAATAAGAGCGCCACAGCTCCATAAAGCACCACGAGAGAAGATATCCCTCTGCCTAACAACCAGAAGCATAAGAGAATAAGAGCGAATGTTCCCCCAACGGCCACTCCCCATGGGAAATCCGCAAGCGGGAAAGAAGAATTTACAAAAACCGCGCACAGAAGGGCAAGAAAGAAAGTCGTAACCCACTTCAACATTCTGGTCTTTCCGGGCAGATCTATCGCGCTTAGAAAACCAATTCCACCCTTCCCGTCTATGTAACCCTCGATGAAACCTCTCAACCGGACCCAGAGATGAATGGAATTGTACATCAGCAGAAAGAACAGCGGGGCTACAAGCAATCCTTCAAGCGCAAGTATTACTCCGGCCACGGAGGAAAGTGGCTTGAGCCCTCCCCAGAAAAAGGGATCACCTATTGCAGCATAAGGGGCCATCAGTGTCTCTTTGAGACGAAGCGCTTCCGGACAGTTGTCGCCCTCAGAAGCTTCCTCCAGCTTGGCCACGGAACCTATGATTGCCCCTGTTAGATACGGATGAGAACTGAACGACTGGACATGCCTTGTCAGTACCCCGGAAATCCGTTCTTTGTTATCTCCGAACCTTCTGGCCAGAGGAATCAGAGAATATGCGAAACCTACATCCTGCATTCTCCGGAAATTCCACGAAGATTGGACGAACAAAGACCTGAGAAATATCTCTATCAGGTCACTCCTCTTCACTTTACTTTTACCCCCTGTTCTCCAGGAAACCTTAATCTTTAAAATTTCTGAAGGCATACTATTACCCCTCAGGACGAAACACAAGTAACATGTTTGACACATTCGGTCAATTGTCAAGAGAACACCCAGGGGGAGTTATTTTTTTATTGACACGATATATTTTATCTGTTAGGAAGCGCCCCAGATTGTTCGGAATATTTATAATGATCGGGGCGCCCGTGGCATGACGGCCCGATTTTTTTGTCCGATATATACTCAATCAAAAAAAAGGGGGGATAATACCCATGCTTTGCCAAACCGTTAAGAAGGGTTATGAATGTGCCTTTATGACCAAAAAAGGGTGTAGTTTTAATGGAGGCAGTTGCCATCCAATCATTGATAAATGCGAAGGATGCAGTAAGTGCATTGAATATTCTGCCGTCAAATATTGCGTAATTTACCCTGATCCCGCAGGAAAATGGGCCCTCGGAGGGTGTCCATCAGCGACACACATAGAAAAGAGTGCTAAAGAAGCAGCCCAAAAGATCAACCCGTTGAAGGCATCAAAGAGAGGTTCGAAAAGATAGTCCCCGGAGAAAGATTTTCCGGCAGGCTGTGATTGAAGAGTTTTATTATATAAAAAAACACCAAAGGCCGGCTAAAGCTAATGCCTTTAACCGGCCTTTCTACGCGCAGTCGGGATGATCCTGACATTCAACCGACAATCTCTTTTATTTCCTTTAATCTCTTTTTGATGTCAATCAGCCTGCCACCTTCATCAGCAGAACTGTCTTTTCCCCGATTTATATTAGTCAATTTTTTTCTGGCCCCGGCTATGGTGAACATCTCTCCATACAGCAGGTTTTTGATTGTCAGTAACTGTTCCACGTCTTTTTTCCTGTAAAGACGCTGGTCTGATCTCGTCCGCGCAGGCCTCACAGTCCTGAACTCCGATTCCCAGTATCTGACAACGTAAGGCTCCACACCCAGTATTTTGCTTACTTCACCAATACGGAAATAATTCTTATCAGGAATACCCATAATAGAGAACCCGTAAACCAAGGGCAAAAATCGCCCGAGAGTCAACCCTTTAGCCAATCAACCATTTAGCACTTTCTTCAGCACCTGACTTGATTTAAAGGTCAAGACCCTTCTGGCCGATATTTTCATCTCTTCGCCTGTCTGAGGGTTTCTCCCCCTGCGGGCTGCCTTTTCTCTGATATTTAATTTGCCGAATCCGGAAATCTTTACATCTTCACCTCCAGCAAGGGTTTCTTTTATAATCTCAAACACCGACTCTACAAGGCGTGCAGAATCGCTCTTTGAGATACCTATCCTTTCATGAACATTCCTTATGATGTCAGCCTTCGTCATTTTCCCCTCCCTGGTTTGATGTTATTTAAATTTCCATTCCTCTGATCTTTGCGCCTGTGTGCTTTACTATCCTTTCCACGAGTCTGTCGTGAACCTCGCTAACTTCAACGTCCGTCAGAGTTCTTGTGGCCGAACGATACACAAATCTCACGGCCAGACTTTTCATCCCGTCAGGAACCCCTTTTCCGATGTATACATCAAATATGCCCATATATTCAAGCAAATTCTCCTTTTTTTCGAGAGCAAGATCCAATATGTATCTCCCTTCAACCGCTCTATCTACCATAAATGCGACATCTCTCGAAATGGACGGAAACTTAGGGATATTCCTGTAGATCATCTCCACACGCGGCAGGGAGACAATTGTCTGGAGGTCAAGCTCAAAGACCATGGCCCTCCCCTTTATATCCATTTTATCAAGGACATCGGGATGGATATCGCCCAGGAATCCAATGGTCTTGCCGCCCGACATAACATGGCACGATCTTCCGGGATGGAGAAAGAGCCGGTCGCAATCGGATTTGAACCGGATATCACGAATTTTCAGGGCGTCAAACAGATTTTCCACGCATCCCTTAAGATCATAGAAATCGGAATGTAACCCATCATCAAAGTGCCACGACCTGTCATATCTGGAGCCGGTAACAAGACCGCCCACCCTTTCATTCTCCACAGGCAGTTCTTCGTCAATATCTGTAAACACCTTCCCAATCTCAAATATCCTGAGATCATGATTACCTGCACTGATGTTTTTTTTCATCGTCTCCAGGAGACCATATACAAGACCGGTCCTCATGACGGACATTTCTTCACCAAGGGGATCTTCAAGCTTTATCAGCCTGCGCCCCGCATCATCCCTGCTCAGACCGAGGATGTCCACCGACGCCGGGGTTGTGAAACTGTAATTTATAACCTCTGAATACCCAGAGCCATTCAATATAGTTCGGATTCTACCTTGCAGTGTCCTCTTATCGCTCGTGGTCACCGCCTCGGGTGAAAGATCGGGGAGAGTGGTGGAAATCCCTTCATACCCATGGATCCGTGCTATCTCCTCAGTCAGGTCTACCTCTCTTGAGATGTCCACCCTGAAGGTGGGTGGTGTAACAAGATATCCCATCTCTCCATTGTCCTTCACGGTCATCTCAAGTCCCTCAAGGATGTCTTGCATCTCTCCTGCACTGATCTGAGTGCCCAGAATCCCGTTCACCCTTTCCGGTCGCAGAGGTATATCCCTTACCGTTTCTATCTCCCGGGGATATTCATCGATATAACCCTTGCATATGTAGCCACCCGACAGATCGGCTATCAGTTGAGCGGCCCTGTTGAGGGCATTTATAACCCCCTCGGGGTCTATCCCCCTCTCAAAGCGAAAGGCCGCATCTGTACTCATTCCCATAGATCTTGCAGACTTACGGATGGAGGAAGGGTTGAAATAGGCACTCTCAAGGAGGACATCCTCCGTGTCACCCTCCACCTCGGAATTGAGCCCGCCCATTATGCCGGCAACCGCGACCGGTTTGACACCGTCACATATCATAAGTGTATCGGCGCTCAACTTCCTTGTCTTTTCGTCCAGGGAAACAAACTCCTCCCCTTCCGTCGCGCCCCTCACAACGATTCTTTCCTCTTCCAGAAATCGGAAATCAAAGGCATGCAACGGTTGGCCGCATTCCATCATGACAAAATTCGTCACATCAACGACATTATTTATCGCGCGCAACCCCACCGCTTCGAGTCTCATGCGCATCCATGCAGGTGAAGGCCTTATTTCAATATTCTTTATGAGCCTGGCGGTATATCTGGGACACAGGTTGGAATCGAGTATTTTAACAGAAGTCAGGGCGTCTGTAAGCTTTCCCTTCTCTTCGAATTCTATATCAGGATACCTTACTTTCCCCCCCGTCATAGCCGCGATCTCTCTTGCTATACCTATCATGCTCAGGCAATCGGAACGGTTCGGAGTAATGGATATCTCAAGCGCGACATCCTCCAAGTCAAACGCCACAGCCAGATCCTCTCCAAGTCTGAGGTCGTCGGGCAGCATCATGATACCTGTTGTATCTTCGCCTATCCCCAGCTCCTCTTCGGAGCACAGCATCCCCTCGGATATCTCTCCCCGCAACCGGGAGCTTTTTATAGTGTAGCCGCCTGGTATGGTCGCTCCTACTTTCGCGAATGGGACGACATCACCGGCGCTTATGTTTTTTGCGCCGCACACCACCGGAAAGGTCTGCTCACCGGTTGAAACCTCACACAACGAAAGCTTATCGGCATTGGGATGGGGCTTGACGGAAAGTATCTTCGCGACAACTACACTGGAAAAACCGGGGGTTATTCGGTCTATGGAATCGACCTCCAGCCCGGCCATCGTCAACTTGCCGGCAATTTCCTCCGGCTCTAGATCTATATCGATATAATCCCTCAACCACTTGAGACTGACTAACATGTATATTCACCAACAATCAGGGATACGTTCAAAACTGTTCCAGGAATCTCCGGTCATTCTCGAAAAACAGACGAATATCCGATATGCCATACTTGAGCATCGCGATCCTCTCCACGCCGAGGCCAAAGGCAAAACCTGAAATTTTTTCGGTATCATAGTGTACCGTCTTGAAGACTTCAGGATCAACCATCCCGCATCCGAGAATCTCTATCCATCCGCTGTGGCCGCACACCCGGCAGCCGCCCCCCCCACACATTACGCACTGTATGTCAACCTCTGCGCTTGGTTCTGTAAATGGAAAAAAACTGGGACGAAATCTCAGCAGGGTATCACTGCCAAACATCTGCCGGAGAAAAAATGTCAGGGTTCCCTTAAGATCCCCGAACGTGATGTTCTCATCAACCAGCAATCCCTCAACCTGGTGAAACATGGGTGTATGCGAAATATCGGAATCGGGTCTGTATACCTTGCCAGGTGAGATGATTTTTACAGGAGGAGATTGCTTTTCCATCGTCCTGATCTGGACGGGAGATGTATGGGTACGCAGAACAACGTTGTCGGTTACATAGAACGTGTCATGTATATCTCTGGCAGGATGATCTTCCGGGATATTGAGGGCCTCAAAATTGTAATAAGTCAATTCCACCTCAGGACCCTCTACCACGGAAAATCCCAGAGTTGAAAATATATCGCATATCTCGCCCTCCACCCGTGTCACAGGATGGAGTTTCCCATATCTTACACCTCTGCCTGGGAGCGTTACATCAATCTTCTCCTCACGCAGGAACTTCTGCTTTTCCCCGGATTCTATGCCTTCCAGGGCACTCTCTATCTTTTCAAGGAGAGACTTTTTTATGTTATTGGAAAGCTTGCCGAGAGCGGGTTTTTCCTCGGGCGCGACATCCTTCAGACCCCGGAGGAGATCGGTGAGAAGTCCCTTTCTTCCAAGATATCTGGTTTTTATTCCAAGAAACTCTTCTCCGGTCTTCGCTGAATTTATTTCATTATCAGCCTTTCTCCGCAGATTTTCGAGAGCTTCTTTCACGTAATTTACTCGCCTTTCGCCATACCGGCAATCTTTGAAAAGGCCCCTGGATCATTGACGGCAAGTTCCGCAAGTATCTTCCTGTCCACATCAACCCCCGCGCTCTTTATCCCGCTTATGAACCTGCTGTAAGAAATACCATTCAGATGGGCAGCGGCATTTATTCTCGCGATCCAGAGCTTTCTGAAATTCCGCTTCCTTACCCTGCGATCCCTGTAGGAATACTTCATAGCCCTTTCAACGGCTTCGGTAGCGGTTCTGTACAACCTGCTCCTCGCCCCGAAATACCCCTTTGCGAGCTTCAGCACCCCTCTTCTTTTCTTTCTGGCGTGTATACTTCTCTTCACTCGTGACATATATATCTCCCTGAAACTATTTTACATATAAGGAATCAGCTTCTTGATTCCATTCATATCGCTCTTATCAAGGAGACCCGATTTTCTCAGATTTCTCTTCCTTTTGGTCGTCTTCTTGGTCAGGATATGGCTGGAATATGCCTTATTCCTCTTTATCTTCCCCTTCGCGGTAAAGCTGAATCTCTTAGCCGCTCCCCTGCGTGTCTTTATCTTCGGCATTTTATCACTCCCGGTTCTATTATGAAAACTGTCATTTTTTCGGAGGGGATAATACCATTATCATATTTCTCCCCTCGCGTTTAGGAAACTGGTCAACAACACATATCTCGCCCAGCCTGTCCTTTATCTTTTCCATTATCTGTCTTCCCTTGTCCGCATAGACGATCTCCCTCCCCCTGAACATCATGGTTATCTTCACCTTGTTGTTCTGTTCGAGGAAGCGTTGTATATGTCGAAGCTTTACCTGCAGATCGTGTTCTTCCGTCTTCGGTCTTATGCGAATTTCTTTCAGCTGGACTGTGCTCTGGCTCTTTTTTGTTCCGTGAGACTTCTTGCTCTGCTGATACAGGTGTTTCCCGTAATCCATGATCCGGCAAACCGGAGGCGAGGAATTGGGAGCCACCTCAACCAGGTCGAGATTCTGTTTTTCCGCCTCCGCCAGAGCATCAGCAAGGGATATTATCCCCAGTTGCTGCCCATCAGAACTGACTACCCTCACCTTGTCAACTCTGATCTCACTGTTGATTCTCAAATGTTTAGCTATGTGTCACCTCCTGAATTTTCGCCAAAAAGCGGTCTTATAACACCTTTTTATTCATATTTGTCGCACTTTTCATTCACAATGGAAACAAAATCACTGACGCTCACGGAACCAAGATTCCGGCCATTCCGCTGCCTGGGTGAAATCGTGCCGGATTCCACTTCCCTGTCGCCTATGACCAGCATATAGGGAACCTTCTGCATCTGCCCTTCCCTTATCTTATATCCGAGCTTCTCGTTTCTGAAATCTTTTTCGCAGCGTACCCCCGCATCCATAAGCTGATTGTAAACATCCTCACCATGAGGAATGTGTCTGTCGGTTACTGTAAGGATGCTCGCCTGCACGGGAGACAACCATACTGGAAAGGCCCCCGCGTAATGCTCAATCAGGATTCCCATGAACCGCTCTATCGCTCCCAAGATGACCCTGTGGAGCATAATAGGCCTGTGCTTCTCTCCATCCGGCCCGACATATGATAAATCAAACCTCTCAGGAAGGGCAAAATCACACTGTATAGTGGCACACTGCCACTTTCTCCCGAGGGCGTCTCTCAGCTTGAAATCTATCTTGGGGCCGTAAAACGCGCCGTCCCCTTCATTAATATCATACACCATGTTATTATCTTCAAGCGCCTGCCTCAGCGCGTCAGTTGCCAGTTTCCAGTCTTCATCAGATCCTATAGAGTCATCCGGTTTCGTGCTCAGCTCCACCTCATACTCAAAACCGAACACACCCATGGCATAATCTACCAGATCGGCAATAGCCCTGATCTCCGCGTTCAACTGATCGGGCGTGCACAGAATATGGGCATCATCCTGCGTGAACTGACGCGCCCGCATGAGGCCATGCAGGACACCTTTCTTCTCATGTCTGAGAACTGTCCCCAACTCAAAATATCTCAGGGGCAAATCCCTGTAACTCCTTATCTTTGACTTGTATATCAGCATATGAGCGAGACAGTTCATCGGTTTTATGCCGTACAACTGTTCGTCAACCTCGGTGAAATACATATTTTCCCGATAGTGATCGAAATGCCCGGATTTCTTCCACAGATCACCTTTCAGAATCTGGGGGCCCATCACTATAGCATAACCGCGTTTCAGATGTTCTTTTTTCTCCCAATCCTCTATGATCGTTCTCAAAAGAGCGCCCTTCGGGTGAAATATAATCAGTCCCGGCCCAGCCTCGTCATTTATCTGGAAGAGATCAAGCTCCCTACCCAGCCTCCGGTGGTCTCTCTTTCTGGCCTCTTCTATTAGCCTGAGATAGTTGTCCAACTCCTCCTGTGTAGCAAAGCCGGTGCCATAGATACGCTGAAGCATCTTGTTCTTTTCATCTCCTCGCCAGTATGCCCCGGCGACATTCAGGAGTTTAAAGGCTCTGACCATCCCTGTTGAAGGTATATGCGGCCCCCGGCAGAGGTCAACAAACCCTCCCTGGCTGTACAGGCTCACATCGGTGACATCATCGGGAAGATCATTGATCAGCTCCACCTTGTACGACTCCCCCCTGTCTTCAAAGAAGGAAACCGCCTCTTCTCTGGATATCTCCCTGCGAACAAAGGGGTAGTCAGCGGAAACAATCTCATGCATCTTTTTCTCTATCCTGTCGAGATCCTCAGGAGTAAAGGTATTGGGGTATTCAAAATCATAGTAAAAGCCGTTTTCTATCGAAGGCCCTATGGCTACCCTGACATCTTCGAATATCTCCTGTACTGCCTGGGCCATTATATGCGATATACTGTGCCTCAATACACCCAAGCCATCTGCGGATGATATATCAATAAGCTCTAATTCCACATCTTCTTCCACAGAACGGCCTAGATCCACCATTTCGCTATTAAACCTGGCTGCTACGGTGGACGCTAAATCATCTTTATAGCGGGAAGAAATTATCTCCCCGACAGTTTTCCCGGACTGGCATATCTCAACCGAACCATCCGGGAATTTCACATTAACCTTTTTCACAACAACACTCCGGGTATCCTACCCCTCTAAAGAAAAGGCACCACAAACACAGATGCCTCCCTACATATGCATATATAAAATGGTAGGCACGCAGGGATTTGAACCCTGGACCCCCACCGTGTCAAGGTGATGCTCTCCCCCTGAGCTACGTGCCTATGGCCTGAAAAGGCTAAGTTACCTAACAATAAAAAGGTCTTCTGTCAAGAAATATTATAAAAAAGCCTATGAGTTGTTTATGATTTTTATACCTTTGAAGATATAATTAAACCCGGAAACCACTGTAAAAAAAGCGGTGATCCAGAATAACGTCACAATCATCATATGGTTAATACATCCGGGAATGAACAGGGACATAAGCAC
>JAFDAR010000188.1 GCA_019313735.1 Deltaproteobacteria bacterium
AAGCGCGCATGTTCATGAAAAAACAATAAAAAGAATTTCCCTCCTTATATAATTCTGTAAGAGAAATCCCCCGCCTTCCGTAAAGGCGGGGGATTTTTTGTCTGGGCGGAAAGATTGAATCTTTTAGCCTGCTCAACCCTCTTCAACCCATCCGAACGTCTTTTGAACCGCCTTCTGCCAGCCAGAATATCTTTCTTCCCTCTCTTTTTGTTCCATGACAGACAGCCATCTCTTCTCTTCGGACCAGTTCTGCTTCAGCTCGCCGAGATTGGACCAGAAGCCCACCGCAAGCCCGGCGGCATAGGCGGCTCCCAGGGCCGTCGTCTCCGAAACGACCGGCCTGATCACCGGAACATTCAGCATATCCGCCACAAACTGCATAAGCATCTCATTGTGCACCATGCCACCGTCCACCTTGAGCGCGGACAGTTCTACGCCGGAATCCCTGTTCATGGCTTCAACGATATCCTTCGTCTGATAGGCGCTGGCATCCAGCACTGCCCGGGCAATGTGACCTTTGTTCACATACTGAGTCAGACCCGCGATCACGCCTCTCGCGTCACTGCGCCAGTATGGGGCAAAGAGTCCGGAAAACGCGGGAACGAAATAGATCCCGCCGCTGTCTTCAACCGTGCCGGCCAGTGTTTCTATCTCTGATGAACTGGATATCAGACCAAGATTGTCCCTCAACCATTGCACAAGGGCCCCGGCAATCGCGATGGAGCCTTCAAGACAATAGACCGGTTTGTCATCATTTATCTGATAGGCCAGCGTGGTAATCAGGCCCTGGCTGGAGGGAACGGGCGTCGTGCCTGTATTGAGCAGGAGGAAGCATCCGGTTCCGTATGTATTCTTGGCCTCTCCCTTTTCAAAACAGGCCTGGCCCACAAGAGCGGCCTGCTGGTCTCCCAGGGCTCCGCATACCGGCACCTGTGCGCCACCCAGCGGCCCGTCCGCGGATGTCGTGCCACTGAAGTTCCCGTTGCTGGAGGGCACAATCGCCGGCAATATCTGCCGCGGTATATCCAGGATATTCAGGATGCCATCATCCCACTCGAGAGTATTCAGATCCATGAGCATGGTACGGCTGGCATTGGTCACATCGGTCACATGGACACCGCTGTCAGGCCCGCCGGTAAGCCACCAGATTATCCAGCTCTCCATGGTGCCGAAGAGGGCCCTGCCCCTGAGAGCGTCTTCTCTCACCCCGGGAACATTGTCCAGTATCCATTTGATCTTCGGCCCTGAAAAATAGGTGGCTATGGGCAGGCCGGTCTTTTCGCGGAATCTGTCCTGACCTCCATCTCTGGTTAATTCACGACAAATTTCCCCTGTGCGCGTGCACTGCCAGACAATGGCATTGGTGTAAGGTTTGCCCGTTTCTTTGTCCCAGACCACCGTGGTCTCGCGCTGGTTTGTAATGCCGATCGCGGCAAGGTCCGCCCCGGAAATCCCGGACTTGCTCAGCGCGCCACGGATGACATCCCCGGTATTTCCCCATATCTCAAGAGGATCATGCTCCACCCACCCGGGCTTGGGAAAGATCTGTCTGTGTTCCTTCTGATCGAGACCGACGATCTTTCCGTTGCGGTCAAAGATGATAAAGCGGGTGCTGGTTGTTCCCTGATCTACAGCGCCAATATATTCCGCCATTTTCAGATGCCTCTTCTGTCAAATGTGTTTCAAGAGCCAGCCATCCAGATCATCCAATACCTGCTTCTTCTGCTCCGTTATCTCATTGTATATCTCGTGGTAGAGGCCATCATAGATGTAGAGTGTCTTGTCAACAGAACCCAGGGCGTCAAAGAATCTTTTCGACGCGTCCACACTGGTCAGGTGATCATCCCCTGCCAGCTGCATCAGGAGGGGAATCTCCATCTCAGGGGCCGAGCGGCCCGCGGCTTCCATGGCCGACAGAAATTCGGTAAACCAGCGGGCGCTCACCCGGTTATGAACCAGAGGATCATCAATGTACGCGCGAACCACCTCTTCATCATGGCTGATCTTCGATGCGTCCAGTTCATTGGAAAGACTGAGAGTCGGCCAGAGGGTAGACATGATTTTGCCGGCAAATGCCTTAACGACAGGTACATCCACGGTCACCCCGAGCACTGGTGAAGAGATGATCACACCATCCACCATTTCCGGAAAGCCGGCGGCAAACCGCAACGCGATAAGCCCCCCCAGGCTATGCCCAAGGAGAAAGATTTTTACATCTTCGGCCATTCCATCCCTGGCAATTTCAACAAGTCTGCGAAGATCTTCCACATACTGGGAAAAGGAGTCTATATGGCCCCTGCGACCACCACTCTGTCCATGCCCCCTGTGATCCGGTGCCCATACGCTGACACCCATGGGAAGAAGCCGTCCAACAACGTTGTCATAGCGCCCGGAATGTTCACCCAATCCATGGGCGATTACGATCCGGGCCTTCTCGGAATCGGCTAGATATCTCCTGTAGAAGATCTTCAAGTCGTCCGCGCTTCTGAAACTTTCATAATCAGCAGAAAATTCGGTCATACAGACACCTCCTATACCCATACAATAAAAATGCAGATAGTGGAGCTTCCTGCAAATGTATCACGACTGGCCACCCCAGTCGGGTTCTCTCTTTTCGAGAAATGCCATGGCACCCTCAATCGCATCTTCGCTTTTTATAATCTCTTCGAAGATATCGGCACTTAATTCATAGCCTTCCAGATCACGATTTATCACCTCCTTCGTGTATCGAATCGCCAGAGGACTCGCCTTGCGCATCCTGGCGGCCATGTCCAGAACGG
>JAFDAR010000189.1 GCA_019313735.1 Deltaproteobacteria bacterium
CAGCAGAAATTAAAAGCCCCTTGGGAAATCTTTTTAACGAGGAGGATATATCATGTTGCAAAAATCGCCCACCACCTGCCAGCTGCGTCGCGCTTTATGGTGACAGTTTTTACTTTGCCAGGAATTTTCCGGTGCAGTTTTATGCGGACAAGGGCGATTTTAGAGAGCCTCAGCTTGTCGTCTGCAAGACAGGCTTCCAGACCTTTGCCAAACTGCGTGAACGTCAGCGACTTGTAGCGTCCCCTACACCTTTGAATCGCGGATAGCCGGGCGTGTCCCTTTTTTCACTCTCCGGAAAAACCCGGCGAATGCCCTTTCCACCCATTGGGAAAAGAGGAGGTAATTGGAAAGGCAAAAGAGAAAGAGAAGGAACATGTGCCTAAGTATGAAGATCCCTATAATTATTTAAATTATTAGGAAGGGTGAAAAAAATGAGTGAGTGTTCAACCTGGAAAGTTGCAACGGTTGCAATGCTTATTATGCTGGTCATCTCTATTTCTGGTTGTATTATGAGCAATAAGCCAGAAAAACATGAGCCAGTACAAACTCCTCCCTCTCTACCTCCTGAGGCTCAAGGAACCGTTGAAAAGCATCCGCCCGAGAAAGGAAAAGTTAATATTATCCTTACCGGCTCAAGTTACAAGAAAGCAATGGGAGGGGGAAAGGGGGCTTTCAGGACTGGACAAGATGCCGATATAGTTCTGGGATGGTTCGGCTTCAATAATTCGGGCGGCTCTCTGTTCTTTAACCATCCTATGGGAATAGCAAGCGACGGGAAACATCTTCTTCTTGCTGATACCCGGAACAACAGGATTCTCATTTGGAACCACCTGCCGACTTCAAACGAACCTCCAGACATTGTCCTGGGGCAGAAGGATTTTTATTCCTGTGAACCGGGCATGGCAAAGGATAAATTGAGATGGCCTGTGGATGTTGCTACAGATGGGAAGAGAGTGATTGTTGCCGATACTTATAACAACAGGGTTCTCATCTGGAACGATTTCCCAACCGAAAACGGGGAGCCTGCCGATATCGTCCTGGGTCAGGATGATTTCACCACCTGGAAGACGGATATCTCCAGAATCACCTGGCCGTGGAGTGTATGGACGGATGGGGAGAAGCTTATCGTAACCAGCACTAGAGGGGCAAGTGTCCTCATCTGGAACAAATTCCCTACAAGGAACAATCAGCCACCAGATGTCATTCTTACAAATAAGGATTTTGGAACACCGAGAAATATAGAGAGCGATGGAGAAACTTACCTCATAATAGGGGATCACAATGCCAAGGGAACTGGAAGGGGCGGAAACTTCGTCTGGCTAAGCTTCCCAAAAAGCGGAAATGAGGATTATGATATTTACCTTGGTGGAGAGGTTCTCTGGAGCTCGGAGGTTATAGGAGATGATTTCTACGGAATCGAGAATCACAGACCAGTTTTTGTCAGAAACTTCCGAAGCCTTAGAGGAGGTCTTGACCTCATGGAACTTGAAAGGCAGGGAATAGTCAGGGCATTCAAGACGATCACGCTTGAAAATGGGGATGGCTCGGATGCCGTTTATGTCAACGACGGGAAACAAGAAATAACTTATATCTCCCTTTACAATGGAGGGAGGGTTGTGGGTTATCTTGGAAAGCCTGAAGACAGGAAGCCGGATTTCACAATAGGCTCCAAAGATGTTCTTGTGAATCCCTTTACCGATGTTCATTACTTTGTAGATGGAGGGAAACCTGTAAGT
Source organism: Deltaproteobacteria bacterium (assembly GCA_019313735.1). GTDB lineage: Bacteria > Desulfobacterota > Syntrophia > Syntrophales > UBA2210 > UBA2210. The sequence goes on from JAFDAR010000189.1 coordinate 1,737, forward strand.
GATGGCAAATCCCTTGTAGTTCTCGCCGGGTATAACCGAAGGATAGAGGTCTGGAAAGATATCCCTGATGAAAGCGGAGCCCTTCCCGATATAATATATGAACTGAACTTTGAGCCTATAAGTGGTGAGTTTTATAAGGGTAAATTCTACGTCATCGGAAGAGGTGGAGATGGTGGTGGAGGGCTTGCTATATGGAGCAATATAACCGGCGGAAAGCAGCCTGATGTTATTATAAACCGGGAATTTGCAGGGATAGACCTGATTGAGGCAAGGGATATAACTTTTGACGATAAATACGCTTATCTTCTCGCAAACGGCAAGATGTATATCTTTAAACAGCCTTTCAGCCTTGATTCAAGACCGATAAAGGAAATGGAATTTGACCCCTACTGTCCCCTTACGAGCATTCAGAGTAATGGAGAAAATCTTGCCGCAGTCTCCGCCTGTAGCGAAGTCATCATCTTCGATGTTGATACGATTTTGAGCCAAAAGCCAAACTTTGTAAGGCTGAGTGGCTTCAACTTGCCAGAGGACGCCTTCATAGACAAAGACAGGCTTTTTGTTGCAGATACCTGCTTCAACAGGGTTCTTATCTGGGACAAGATCCCCGAGAGGGGAGATAAAAAGCCAGATGTAGTTCTCGGTCAGGATAGCTTTGACCGGGACCTCCCGCCCAAATATACCAGGGACGGTCTCTTCTGGCCGGGTGGAGTGTGGTTCGACGGGAATTACCTCTGGGTCGTAGAATATAAGTTCTCAAACAGGATTTTGAGGTTCAGTCCGCAGGGAACCGGGGAAAAGGAAACTGCCTCGGAAAAAGCGGGCTGACCCCTTAAAATTGGACAATTAGTTTTACTTACTGTTTATCTCATAGATTTTCATGGAGTTTTTAATTCCGAGGCGGCGGCCTGTGTCAACTCATATAAAATCTTACCGAAGGACAATGGATCACTCACATAAAAATCTAACCCAAAATTTGTAGTTGATTCTTATCCAAGGCGGCAGCTGTCAGGGTATTAGGTAACAAGTATAAATGGG
>JAFDAR010000190.1 GCA_019313735.1 Deltaproteobacteria bacterium
TGTAATTGATAAATTTGACCGCCTTGAGATAATCCCGTTGATGATTCTGCCGGATGACATGTGAAACCTTTTCGGGATATGGGTAATCCTGGTCATGATCATTGATCGCGACAACGGAGCACTCGGCCCGATCGGTTCTTTCCATCGATTCAACCAGATCCCTCGTAAAGGTCGCAATCCCGCATTCCCGCGGGGGGTAATTCCCGATACACGCAATTTTAAGCTTTTCCATTTTTACCCTCCTGGAGCTGTTTGCCGCGTTTCACTCCTTGACTTGGGGTGCACCCAGGCGGATTTGAGAGGGCACATCTACATCCTCTGTCTTTTTAAATTATACACAGATCGTCAGGTTAGTTGAGTGGAAAATAGTTGAGTTGGGAAATTATTATCCCTATTTCAAGGTGTTACAAGTATTAAACCAGCGAATGCCCAATTTTCTTGCTGAAAACGGACAGGCCTATGGTTCTGACCACTTAACCACTCGGGCGAGATTTGTTATACATAATATCTTGATAATATGATATAAATACTAATTCCCGGCTAAACTTTTTGGGTTCTTCATAGATGGCGGTTGTCCCGTTGCTTCGAGGACACGCATCCACAGGTTACCCTCTGTATCTACTTTTCTGCGGAACGCCACCGATTTGAGCGGCAGGTGGACATATTCTCCATTGAAAAGGCCTACCACCATTCCCGTTTTCCCCTTCCGTTTTTATCGTTTCAAAATATTCTTCTATTTTTGTTTTGAGGTATGTTCCTATATCATGAAGCCTTATGTTCCCTGACGCGTCAGTCTGCTCCGGGTCATTATTGGCACAAAGGTCCTGTCCGGCACCTTCGGCTACAAGTATGACGGCATGCTGTCTCGCACGGAGACGTTCTTCCAATACCTTCAGCAAGCCATTTTCACCTTCCAGATCAAATGGAACCTCCGGTATGAGGGCAAAATTGACGTCATTTTGCGCGAGGGCGGCATTAAGCACGATAAAGCCTGACTCCCTCCCCATTATTTTTACCAGCCCAATTCCCATGGGCGCACCTTTTGCCTCCACATGGGCGCATTGAATCACATTAACCACCATGGAGATCGCCGTATCAAATCCAAAGGTTTTGTCAATCAGATTCAGGTCATTATCTATGGTCTTGGGTATGCCGATAACGCTTATTTTTAGATCTCTTCTGTTGATCTCTTTTGTTATAAGTTCAGCCGCCTTCATTGTGCCGTCTCCGCCTATGCAGAAAAATATGTTGATATTCATCCTGCACAGAGTGTCAACCATTTTCACAATATCCTGTCTGCCGCGAGACGAGGAGAGAACGCTTCCACCCAGCGTGTGTATATCTTTGACAACTTCAGGTGTCAAACTTACCATTTCGTGGCGATATTCTGGTATAAGACCCTGGAAACCATACCTTACGCCCGCGATGTTTCTGACGCCGTAACGGTAATAAAGTCCCATCACCACCGCTCTTATTACATCGTTTATCCCCGGGCTCAGACCGCCACATGTAACGATAGCGGCTTTTACCGTTGCGGGATCGAAATAGATCATTTTTTTCGGGCCGGCGATCTCAATAGAAGGAGGGATCCCTTTAGTTGCTCGCGTGGAGCTCAGGTTATGGAGATAACGGTCGTAAAGTAGGCGCTTGCTGTCCGGAATAAAGTATCCCGATGTAACAGGTGATGGAAGGGTTGGTTCTCCCAGTCTTTGAATCTCGAAATCGGGCGTTTTTTTCTTCATGTCTAATCTTCTCCTATCGCAAGATTCGCAGCATTTATTCCGGACATGATTTCCCCTTCAAATCCAAGGCCGGGCATCAGCATACCCCCTGTGAGAAAAACGTTCTTCAGAGGTGTCTTGTTGGACAGGAATGACGTGCCGATGACAGGATTCTTCATCATGTATTTATGGCTGATGGTTCTGGGGTAACCTTTTGATATCTCTATTGACTGTTCCAGATCCATAAAATCGAGGTTTTCTTTCAGAAAGGGAAGAAATGCCCCCAGATTCTTCAGCATGGATTCCGCGATCTTTTCGAGATCACTGTTGTTGAACATTGATGGGGAATTTTTGAGAAAGGTGGTAACGCTCATAGCTCTCTTTCCATCAGGTGCCCGCAGGACATCTCCCGGCTCGCTTGTTTCCAGAAACATGGGATTGCCATTTTCAACAGACTTGGTTTCGTCTGATACAACAACATATACCCCCATTTTTTCCGGGATACATCTGTTATCTGCGCCAAGATGTATGGTGAATGGATAAAGTGATGGTTTTATCCTGTCATATTTTTTTCTGAATACTGAAAGACCTATGTTTTCCTCCAGCAGAGAAGCAAAATTTTCATATTTTGTGCTTACTATTATATTTTTACCATAGAAGGCAGGCATATCATTGCCTTTCGCTTTCACGTTAATCTTGATGGCCCTCTCTGTCTCCAGTACCAGGCTGGAGCACCTTTCTATAACGCCACCATCCGCCTCAAATTTTTTCTTCAGTTTTGTTGTTAGATGATGTTTGCCTCCCCCAGGGTAAGAGAGCCCATTTAAAGACAGGAAAAGCGTTCTTGCGAAGGAAATTGGGCTTATCCCGCGAGGATCAAGATTTGACAGGAGAAGGAGCTGAGCTTCCAGCATCTTCTTTATCAGAGGTTGTTTCCGGATATTTTCAAGGCTTGAGCCAAAGCCTTTTTTTTTCAGTATAATGCCGGGCATATTTCGAAAGAGGTTGATGTAATCCCGCGTGGTCTCCGGCTGGAGATGCAGGTTCTTATCGATCAATCCGGATGCAAAAGAAGCACTTTTCTCGATAGAATTGTAGAATTTCACCAGGTTCCAATTCTCATCCGGAAATTCACGCCCCATTTCCTTCAGATCCAAATCTGTGTTACCGCGAAGGTCTATTCTGTGATTCTGAAAAATTATCTGCAGCGCGGGGTTCAAAACGTGATCTTCAGGGGTTATCCCCAGATGAGACAATAACTGCCTGAAGACTCCACCTCTGTTCATGCCGGTCCAGGGAAGGGGATCAATATCGAATGTATAGCCGGACTGCGAGAAGGAATCCGGAACATCGTCCATGATCAGAAGCAGAGCTTTCCTTCCATGTCTTGCCAGAACTACCGCCGCTATAAGAGATCCCGGATCATTTCCTAATACAATAGTGTCATACATAAGCTTCATCACTCGACTCATAATCGATGATTCTGTTGATTAATGGTCTTTTCGCCTAATCTTAAGCGTTATG
>JAFDAR010000191.1 GCA_019313735.1 Deltaproteobacteria bacterium
TTCTCTCTTTTTTTTATCTATCTCTCTGAGTTCCCTTCTCAGAATTTTGCCGATGGCACTCTTGGGAAGTTCGTCGATAAACTCTACTTCTTTTGGAACCTTGTATGTCGCCAGCTTCTCCTTACAATAGGAGATAACCTCTTCCTCTGTCAGGGTCTCTCCCGGCTGTACCACAATGTAGGCCTTGACGGTTTCTCCCCTGTACTCATCGGGAATACCAATGCAGCACGCCTCGAGGATTTTGGGATGGGAAAAGAGTATATCATCAATCTCATTCGGATAGATATTGAAGCCGCTTGCCACAATCAGGTCCTTTTTCCTGTCTGAAATGATCAGATAACCGTCCTCGTCAAGATACCCGATATCGCCGATGTAGAACCAGCCGTCCCTTACGGTGGCCGCTGTCTCTTCCGGTCTCTTGTAATAACCCTTCATAAGCTGGGGCCCCTTTATGCAGATTTCACCAGCCTCACCAACAGGAAGCTCCTTCGTTCCCGTTTCTATATCAACAATCCTCAAATCCGTATTCGGCATGGGAACGCCAACTGTTCCCCTTTTAACCTTTCCTCCCCAGGGCGTCATCGTCGCAAAAGCGGTGTTTTCCGTTGCACCAAATACATCATAGATAATAGCACCATGCAGCTCCCGCAACTGATTGAGTGTATCATCTGGAAGCGGAGCAGCCCCGCCGAAATATCCCTTCACGAAGGAAAGATCCATCTCCCTGAATCTCTTGTCTCTCAAGAGCCCTGTATAGATAGTAGGAACACCGGGAAGAAACGTGGGCTTGAACTTCTGGAGCATCTCGATTATCGCGTTCGGCTCCGGCCTTGGTACAAGCACGCATGACCATCCATACATTATGGTCATGTTCTGGCTTACCGAATACCCTGCGGAATGGAATACAGGATAGATTCCCATCAGGCGCTGTTCCGTATCTTTCAGATCAGGGAACCATGCACTAAACTGCTGCAGTACACCGGATATATTCGCGTGGGTCAGCATGGCCCCCTTGCTGACACCCGTTGTCCCCCCCGTATAGATCAGGGCCGCCACATCCTCCCACCGCGCCATGTTCTCAACGGGATCATCGGAATATTTCCTGATCAGATCCATAAACTGGCAGACGCCCTCCTGAGGTTTTACCTTCCGGTACATGCCTTTTTTAACAAACGGGAATAACTGTTTTATCGGGAAGGGCAGATAATCGTTGATGTGGCAGGTAATAATAGTCCTGATCTTTGTCTTATCCTTCAGCTTAAGCGCGCGAGGAAGCAGAAGATCGAGCGTCACCAGAACGGTGGCATCGGAATCGTTAAGCTGATATTCCAGCTCGCTTTCCGTATAGAGGGGGTTGTTCATAGCCGTCACCGCGCCCACTCTGTACGTTGCATGATCGGCAATGATAATCTGCGGGATATTGGGAAGGAGCATGGCGACCTTGTCACCAGGCTTTACACCAAGATCGAGAAGTGCCCTGGTAAAACGGTTTACCAGTCTTTCGAGCTCCCGGAAAGTTATCTTCGTTCCCATGTAGATAAAGGCTACACGGTTTGGGTACTTCCTGGCGCTTTGTGTAAGCACCTCGGCCATGGTAATCTTCTCGATATCAACCTCGGCAGGCACCCCCGGTGCATACGACCTATGCCAGATTCTTTCAAAAGGCATGATCTCTCCCTCCTTTCGTTGGGGTCAGATACTCCCCGTTTTTATCCCCTTTCCCTTATCCCTATTTGCCTTTCAGCACTCTCTTGAACTTAATAGCAACAGGGCATTCTCCGCTGTTTGTTGCTCTCTTGCTCATCGCTACCATACCTTTCCTCTTTTGTGTTTAAATTTCGACCCTTAATCAAAGCTGCGCCAGCCTCGCTTACGATTGCACCTCCTGTTTCGAATAAGGCTAATTCCCCTTGAAACTGGGTTTTCTTTTTTCGAAAAGCGCCGTCACCGCTTCCATCAAATCTTCACTTGGTTCGGAACACGACTCTCTTTTCGTTTTACGACGCGAAGCTCTCATCTGCAATTTCCATGATGGAAAGGTCCTCGCTCTTTATCGACGTCACAGCGGCATCAACCTCGGGAAGAACGTTCTTGATGAAATAGCGGGCAGAAGCAAGTTTTCCGGAATAAAAGGCAGCATCGCGATTGTCTTTTACAAATTCAAACACCTTCGCCCTGTCTGAACCATCAATCCCTTTTTCCTTGCAAAGGGCATCGAGCTTTTCCTTCGCAATACCGGCCTGCCAGAGCAAAAACCACCCCGATACCACCTTCCCCATCATCATCAGGAAGGGATAGGCATTTCCCACAGGTACAAGATACTTTCCCTCTTTACCGCACATCCCGAAGAAGAGGGCTGTCTCTCCCAGTTTGTTGACGGCATCCTGCACATCGGCAGCGAGATCGGATAATCCTTTTATATCCTTATACTTCGCAACTGTGTTCCCCATTTCCACCAGGAGATTCATGAAATAGGCGCCCTTCTTCATACCGAGTTTCCGCCCCACCAGATCAAGGGCCTGAACACCGTTAGCGCCCTCATAAATGGAGGCAATCTTCTCGTCCCGCATAAACTGTTCCACAGGATATTCGGAGCAGTAGCCGTACCCGCCGTACACCTGAATGGCCTGCTCCGTCACCTTGAAGCCCACATCGGAACAGTATGCCTTGACAATGGGTGTGAGTATCTCCAGAAATCCATGCCACTTTTCCCTCTCGGCTTCGTCCCCGGCAATTACCTCCCTGTCCACTGCGTAGGCGGCGAAATTCGGATCCCTGAAATTTTCTAGGGATGATCCCTGGATCCTCTCCTTAGCGTACTGAAGCGCGTGAAGGTATGCGATGGATGCGCTTCCAACTCCCTGCATTCCCGTACCGATTCTCGCCTCGTTCATCATCTGATCATTGTGCCAGTGGGGGCGCCATGGAAGCCCATCTTCTCTTCTATCTTGGCAATCTCATAGTCATTGCGCCTCCCCAGCGTACCGTCGTTGTTCACAATATATTTAGGCACGAGGAATATGGAAATCCCCTTCGTCCCGGCAGGATCACCCTCGATACGCGCCAGGACGGGATGAATGATATTTTCCGTCAAATCCTGATCCAGGCCGGTGATAAATGACTTGGTTCCCTGAATCTTGAATGAACCATCGGGCTGCCTTATGGCTTTGGTGCTCATATTGCCCAGGTCGGTCCCGGCATTAGGCTCCGTGAGGCACATGGTGCCGTTCCATTCACCGGAAACCATCTTCGGCAGGTATTTGGTCTTCTGTTCCTCCGATCCATATACCTCGATGAGATGCGCCGCCCCCTGACCGAGAAATCCCAGCACAATAAAGCCCAGGTTATGGACAAACCATTCATTCGCCGACGTTGCCATCACATAGGGAAGGCCCTGCCCCCCAACTTCGGGAGATTTACTCATGGCGCCCCACCCACCCTCACAATACAGCTTATAGAGGCGGTGAAATGCCTTCGGTACGGCAATCTCCCCGTTTTCGAGTCTGCAGCCTTCCCTGTCGGACTC
>JAFDAR010000192.1 GCA_019313735.1 Deltaproteobacteria bacterium
CCTGAACACCGTAACCGAGAACAGCCACCGTTTCATTCTTCAACACCTCCCTGGCCTTTTCCAGGGAAAATTCTTCAGATGTAATAACCTCTTCAACAACTCCACCGATTTCCAATTCTGACATTTTCATGCTCCTTTTTTTGTTATAAAGTTACTATTCCCGATCTGCTGACATCATTTATACCAATAGCATCAAGATGCGTCAAGGCCAGATCAGTTTCTTCCTTATCTCCTGTTATCTCAACAACACAATAATCAGACTTCTTTACTACTATTCTGCATTTAAGCTCCTCAATAATCTTTGCAATTTCGGCCATGGCGCCCTCACGAAGTTTCATTCTAACCAGCGCCATTTCTCTCTGCGCGTACCAGCTTTCTCTCGGACGTGAAACCTTGATCACATCCACCAGCTTTTTGAGCTGTTTCTGAATTTGAATGACCGTTGCGGTATTCCCCATCGTTACAATAATTATCTTTGTAATCTTGGGATTCATCGTGATGTTAGCACTGATACTTTCAATATTATACCCACGCCCGCTGAAAATCCCCGCGATTCTGGCGAGTACATCGGGCTTGTTATTCACCAAAATTGAGATTGTATGATTTTTTACATCCATGTATTTTTCTCCTTATTCGGTTTGTGCTCACTATCCAAGGTTTATATCCGTCAGGGGGAAACCCGGTTTAACCATGGGGAAAACCCCCTCTTCGGGATCTACCACAAAATCCATTATCACGGGACCCGGTGTTTCCAGTCCTTTTCTGAGGGTGAGTTCCACTTCCTCGGGTTTCTCAGCCCTCAGGCCTACAGCGCCATACGCCTCCGCCACTTTTACAAAATCGGGTGTCTGACTGAGCTTTGACTGGGAATATCTCTTGTCGTAGAAAAGTTCCTGCCATTGACGTATCATCCCAAGATATCCGTTATTAAGAATCACGATCTTAACAGGAAGGTTATAGTTAACGACTGTGGCCAGCTCCTGTATATTCATCTGTATGCTTCCGTCCCCGGCGATATCAACAACTGTCCTGTCCGGGAATGCCACCTGGGCACCGATAGCAGCGGGAAAACCATAACCCATGGTACCCAGTCCCCCCGATGTAAGAAAGTTGTTCGGACGATCGATATGATAATAATGAGCCGCCCAAATCTGATTCTGGCCAACTTCCGTGGCTACGATAGCATTTCCATTGGTAAGCTGATGCAATTTTTCTATTACGCTCTGGGGTTTTATTGACTCGCTCCGGTCATAGCTCAGAGGTGCTTCAGATTTCCACTTGCCTATTTGATCAAGCCATTCTTTTCTCTCTTTGTCTGAGACTGCGCTGCCGTCCTGTCGCATCTGTTGATTAAACCACTGAATGGCGGGCCGGCAGTCACCAACTATCGGTATATGCGCGGGCACAACCTTGTTAATTGACGCGGCGTCAATATCAACCTGGACAATCTTTGCATTTGGGGCAAATTCCGACAGTTTTCCCGTGATCCGATCTGAAAAACGTACACCGAAAGCAATCAGAAGATCACAGTTACTGATTGCCATATTCGCGTAAAATGTTCCATGCATTCCCAATATACCGAGCCATAACGGATCGGTTCCCGGAAAGCCGCCGATACCCATAAGGGTAGATGCAACAGGGAGACGTAACATCCTGGCAAACTCTTTCAGCTCTCCAGAAGCACCACCCAGAATGACGCCTCCGCCCGTAAGCACGAGGGGTTTTTTCGCTTCCTTTATAAGCGCAAGCGCCTGGCGTAATTGATCAGTATCCGGAACGACTGAATCCTGCAGGTCCTGCCTGCGGTAGATCTCTTCTGTAAACTCTGCTTTTGCCTGCATAACATCCTTGGGCAAATCAACCAGCACCGGTCCCGGACGTCCGGACCGCGCTATGTGAAATGCGTCCCTTATCGTTCCAGCGAGGTCTTCGACATGCCTGACCAGGAAATTATGCTTGGTGCAGGGTCTCGTTATTCCGGTAATGTCGGCCTCCTGAAAGGCGTCGGTGCCTATCTGTGATGTGGGAACCTGCCCGGTAAATATCACCATAGGAACGGAATCCATGTATGCCGTTGCTATGCCGGTAACGGTATTGGTGGCCCCCGGCCCGGATGTTACAAGGCATACCCCCACTCTGCCCGATGCCCTGGCATACCCATCAGCAGCATGTGCCGCACCCTGTTCATGACGAACCAGGATATGTTTGATGCGTGTCTTGTATATCTCGTCATATATATCGAGCACTGCTCCGCCGGGATAGCCGAAGATGGTATCCACCCCTTCCTCTATCAATGTTTCCATAAGAATACGCGACCCTGTTAATTTCACTCTGATACCTCCTGTACATTTTTGATTCTCCAAAAAAAAACCGCTGCCGGGGCCGGCAACGGTTTTTGATGCTAAACTTATGCAAAAAAATCAAAACACCATCCAGCCCCCATATGTAAAGGAGGTAATTATAAGTATGCCTGTAATTATGATTGCTACCTGGATGTTTGCGGTTTTGATCTTTTTCATATCTCTCACTCGGGGACGGCTTATATATCAGACCAATTACACTGTCAAGAAAAGTTGTTGTCTTCACCCATTTTTTTACATTTCCGGAGAACCACCAAAAACATGGTCCTTATTCTTTCTATCCCTATTTCTTCTATCCCTCAGTTCTGCCAGTTTTCCCCTGTTCCAACTCGATACCCTGGAGAAATATCCCGCGGCTCTCGTGATCCCCTCCACATTATCCGAACCGCAATGGGGACA
>JAFDAR010000193.1 GCA_019313735.1 Deltaproteobacteria bacterium
TGGTGATGTAATCTAAAGAATTATATTTATGAATGTGCCCCCCAAAACTCTTTACAAGAAACACTGTCAGTGTTAGCCTTACAAATTAGCTACCAACTTCTAACAAATTTTTAATACACGTAGTCTTCAAAGAATAGCTTTGACTTTCCATATTGACTACGTCACTTAGCTCGAGCTATCTTACACTCTATACTGGGAGGGATTAACCATATCATGACAGGCAAAAAGACATCATACAGGGATGCTGGTGTGGATATTGATAAGGCCGCCGCCTTTGTTGACAGGATAAAACCACTCATAAAGCCCACTCTGCGCAAGGAAGCTGTAGGAGAAATAGGCCATTTCGGGGGTCTGTTCCACCTGGATACCCATAAATACAAAAACCCTCTGCTTGTTTCAGCAACCGATGGGGTGGGCACGAAACTCCGGATAGCCCACATGATGGACATACACAATACGGTCGGTATCGACCTTGTTGCAATGAGCGTAAACGATTTAATCGTCCAGGGCGCTGAGCCCCTTTTCTTTCTGGATTACATAGCCACCGGAAAGTTGAGCCTTGAAACAAGTGTGCAGATAGTCGAAGGCATAACAAAAGGCTGCGCCGAGGCAGGATGCGCGCTTATAGGCGGTGAAACCGCCGAAATGCCCGGATTTTACAATGATGATGAATACGACCTGGCGGGCTTCTGTGTAGGTGTTGTTGAATACGACAACCTTATCGACGGTTCCGAAATCCGTGTGGGTGACAGTATTATAGGTCTGGCATCGAACGGAGTCCACAGTAACGGTTATTCACTTGCCCGAAAAGTGCTGTTCGAACAGGCCGGCCTCAATGTTAATGACAAGATAAAAGGCCTTAAAGATTCCATTGGCATGGAGCTTCTCCGCCCTACAAAGATCTATGTAAAGACCGTCCTGAATCTTATAAAGAACTTCGATATAAAGGGAATAGCTCATATCACAGGCGGCGGGCTTACAGAAAATATTCCAAGGATACTGCCTCGGCGTTGCGGGGCTGTTATCATTCAGAAGGCATGGACCCCCCCTCCCATCTTTAAAATCATCCAGGACAGGGGTAGTATTGATGAATCCGAAATGTTCAGGGTGTTCAACATGGGCATCGGGATGACAATCTTCGCTCCGGAAAAAGATTCGAAAGATATTGTTAATCATCTGAAGGTGCTTGGAGAACAAGCCCGCATAATCGGCCATATCACAAACCGGGGAAAAGAGAGCCCGGCTGTAACATTCGAGTAGAGAAATGAAAAAAATAAACCTGGGCGTGCTGGTATCCGGCAATGGTTCCAACCTGCAAGCCATTATCGACAACATAGAGTCTGGGAAACTGGATGCGATTATACGTGTGGTTATAAGTAATGTCCCAGGCGTTCGGGCACTGGAGCGGGCGAAAAACCACAATATACCGGCAGTTGTTATTGATCATGAAAATTTCAGCACAGGGGAGAAATTTGACCGGGAAGCTGTTGCCATTTTAAAGAGTCATTCCATAGATCTTGTCATCTTGGCGGGTTTTATGAAAATACTTACCCCTGTTTTCCTGAGGGCTTTTCCCGGAAGGATAATGAATATACACCCGGCGTTGCTTCCCTCTTTCCAGGGGCTTCATGTTCAGCAGAAAGCATTTGACTACGGCGTAAAGTTTTCCGGGTGCACTGTCCATTTCGTCGATGACGGGGTTGATACCGGACCTATTATTATCCAGGCGGTTGTTCCAGTGTACGGCGATGACACGGCAGACATCCTCCAGCAGAGGATATTAAGAGAGGAACACAGGATCTATTCTCAGGCAATTCAGTTCTACGCGGAGGGAAGACTTGTGATCGAAGGACGGAAGGTGTATATAAGAGACTCCGGCACAATGGAAACACCCCTCATGCACAACCCGCCACTGGAAAAGTTTTAATTAATAGAGGGTTCAAGGGGTCAAGTGAAAGGCTGAAAGACATAGTAGAAAGTCCTGACAAGTCGGGATTAAAAGTGCTGATAAAGTCCTTGAGAAACAGACCCTGGAATCTTTGGATCCTCTTCTCCAAAAATTGGAGAAAGATTTGATATGATTATCGTAAGCGCGTGCCTGCTTGGATTCAACTGCAGATACGATGGAGAGAGTCGCCCTGATAAAGATCTCCTTTCGTCCGCTTTAAGAAAACTCTTTGTGCCCATCTGTCCAGAACAACTCGGAGGACTCCCGACACCACGCGCTCCCTCCGAGATAATCGGCGGGGACGGGCTGGATGTACTTGAGGGAAAATCAAGGATTATTGATATTTCCGGCAGAGATGTTACTGACTGTTTCCTGCGGGGAGCAAACGAGGTAGCTCGCCTCGTGGAACTGTTGGGGGTTTCAACCGCGATAATGAAGGAGAAGAGCCCGTCCTGCGGCGTTTGCCATATAAAGAAAACCGGCTCCATCGCACGAGGACCGGGTGTGACATCGGCTCTTCTTACAAAGAAAGGCATCCGCGTCATATCATCGGACAGCATTAAGGACGAACTGGAAACCGGGATCTATCGATGATTTTGCCCGCTTATGAGGATTTTCGTTCAAGATCAAGGCATGCGAAAAAAATAACCACAGACATATAGTTGATATTCCGAGGATTATTTTTTGAGCATAACGCTTAAGATTAGGCGAAAAGACCATTAATCAACAGAATCATCGATTATGAGTCGAGTGATGAAGCTTATGTATGACACTATTGTATTAGGAAATGATCCGG
>JAFDAR010000194.1 GCA_019313735.1 Deltaproteobacteria bacterium
AAGTTCATCATCATTTTCATCCAGTATCTCGTAATCCGGGTGTAACATATCCTTCCCCAAGAGATATATCTTGACCTCCCCCGTCAGGATAACCTTTTCCCCAGGTTTGAATTTCTTTCCAAGATACGAGAAATTTCCCTGAAACCACTTTGCAGTAAGCAGACCAGTTCCATCATCAATGGTCACTTCAAGCACACGCCTGTTTCTGTACCTCTGTATCCTTACTTCCATTATAGTGCCTATCACCGTCTCGCGGACACCGATACCCACTGAGGATATACTCTTTATGTGCCTCCTGTCTTCATATCTCCTCGGCAGAAAATAGAGCATATCCTCCACATTCCGCAACCCTTTCCTGCCCAGCAGCGCGGCCACCTTCGGGCCGACACCTTTGATATACTGCACATCTGCCGAAAGTTTTCTGAAGCATTCATTCAGGCTTTTTTCGGTTTGAATTCCTGAATCATCTGGAATCCCGACGGTATCCGATGGTATCCGACGGGACTGGCCGGAACATAGACTCTTCAACTCCTTCATGTAGACAAACGCCTTATCAATACGTTTCTTTTTGTCGGATATGGAAAGTGAATCAAACCCTTGAAATGCTTTATGAAGTTCCTGTATAACGTATTCAGGAATCTCCATCGCGAGATTCTCATCGCGGTGAGATAAAAAGGCGGACTTTAACTCGTCAATAAATCCTGACATGGTGTGTTCAAGATCTCTGACAACCGCAAGATTTTTGTAGGAATTCTTCGACAGAAAAATCAAAGGAGTTTCAATTTTATTCAGAATGTTCAGGACATCTTCCATCAGTATCGCCTCTATTTCATGGGGAGATCGGACGAGAATGAATCCCCGGAGAGATTAGAAACACTTTTGATTCAATTTGTCAATGATATTCAGTATAAATGTCCGGACTTGTAGCACGTAATCTGTCCGGTTTATAATGGTCACTTGGAGGTGGCTGGATTTGTGGTTTCGCAAAGGTCCCCATTTCTGATATGGTTTGCTTTTGTTTCAACATCCTTATATTGTGCGCTGTCGAGAGGGTAATATACTGAACGGATGGTGTGAATAGATGGGATTGCTCAATCTTTTAATTAAAGATCCTCTGACCTTTATTTTAATAGCTATACCGCTTTTATACTCGGTTATCCTTCATGAACTGGCCCACGGATGGGTTGCCTACAGAATGGGAGATCCCACCGCCAAAATGATGGGCAGATTGAGCCTTAATCCGCTGAAGCATCTCGACCCGGTGGGGACGCTCATGCTGTTTATCTTCGGCTTCGGATGGGCGCGGCCGGTTCCCGTAAATTTTGCCAATCTGCGTGAAAACCGGAAAGGGCTAATATTTGTTTCATCGGCAGGAATTGTCGTCAACATGATACTTGCCTTTGTTGCTATCTTTCTGCTTCAATTTCTGTCGCCATCCTCACATAGTATCACCGCCAAGATGCTTTATTATATGGCCCATATCAATATAATACTGGCTGCGTTCAACCTGATTCCGATCCCGCCCCTTGACGGCTCTAAAATTCTTATGGGGTTTTTATCCGATCGTCTTCAATACGCGCTTGCGCGACTTGAGCCTTACGGTTTTTTTATCATAATCGGCCTGCTTTATTTCGGCGTCCTGAACCCTCTAATTGATTTTTTTCGCTGGGTTATACTGTCGACCATTAACCTTATGCTCTTTAAATAATCGGGGCGTTGGATTGCTTTTCAGCTTCAAATCTTCAATAACTCATATTGACAGACTTTTTTAATGTGTGACATCCTATGCCTCAGGAGGGTGAAATGAACGCAACGATTTTTTATTATACCGGAACAGGAAACTCATTATGGGTGGCTCGCAGGGTTGCTGACGAATTAGGTGGCGCCGAGCTGTTTTCGATTTCAGAGTGTGATGATGAAAAGAAGACCGTCAGTTCAGAGATCATTGGGTTGGTCTTTCCTGTGCATATCTGGGGAGTGCCAGCTCCGGTTGTTCGATTTGCCCATAGATTGAGAGAATCGCGACCGGATTATGTTTTTGCGATTGCGGTAAATGCCGGTCAGGTTTCAAATACGCTGGTCCAGTTAAAAAAGATTATGGCCGAAAACCGTTTGAATCTTTCAGCGGGATTTGAAGTAGCGATGCCGTCCAATTATATACCATGGGGAGGTCCGGGGACGCAGGAGAAACAGCACAAATGTTTTGAGCTCGCGGAGGAAAAGATTTCCCGCATCGCGGTCAGGATAAAAGAAAAGGCGAATATGCCTGTTGAAAAGGGGCCTCTCTGGCAGAGAATTTTATTTACCGGTTTTTATAATATGAGTTTTTCTCATGTGCCCAAAATGGATAAAAAGTTCTGGGTCGATGACAAATGCAACGCTTGCGGAATCTGTTACAAAGTGTGTCCTGTCGGAAATATCACCATGCGTGAAGGAAAACCGGTCTGGAATCATCGATGTGAGCAGTGTTTTGCCTGCCTGCAATGGTGCCCGCAGGAAGCGATCCAGTATGGTAAAAAAACCCCCGAATATGAGAGGTATCATCATCCGGAGGTTCTTTTGAAGGATATGTTAAAATCGAGGTAGTTTAGGTGGTTAATCGTCATAATAATAAATTGGCAAAATTAACTCTGGAAAGGAGCTGGATATGTATATAGAAAAAGATAAGGATGAAAGAGTACAGTGGATTTGCTCTGCAAGTGACAACAAAGAACTGGAAAAACGGTATAACCAGTGGGCCAAAGATTATGACACCGACCTCGGTGAGGGGCTCGGCTGGCTGGGACCGCAGCGCGCCGTTGAGTTCTTCGCTCGCCTCGTGCCCAGGGCAGCAAGGATTTTAGACGCTGGAGCTGGCACGGGGCTGGTGGGTGAATTGTTGACCAGACAGGGCTACAACAACATAGTAGCTATGGACCTGTCGTCGGGTATGCTGGAGGAGGCACGAAAGAAAAATGTCTATCGGGAATTTCATCAGATGATGATGGGAGAACCCTTGGACTACGCGACCGATTCCTTCGATGCCGTAATTAGTGTTGGCGTGCTTACTTTAGGACATGCCCCGGCGAGTTCACTCGATGAACTTATTCGTATAACCAGGCCCGGTGGACACATTGTATTTTCACTACGACCTGACGTATACTTGGATAGCGGCTTTAAGGAAAAGCAAGATGCCCTGGAATCAGAGGAAAAGTGGAAACTTGTGGAAATAAGCGAGGAGTTCAAGCATCTACCCAAAGGAAAATCTGATGTATATCACCAGATTTGGGTATATCAGGTAGTCTCCTCCTGACAAATTGTCATAAATGGATTGCCGGGCTACCTCCTCTCCTATTCAAGCACAGGGAGGTCTCTTGTCGAACCAGGGCCTTGCCTGTTCCAGTTGGGCCGCCAGCCGGAACAGTGTTGCCTCGTCTCCGAATCTCCCCATAAAGTGGACTCCACATGGCAGGCCTTCTTCCGTCCAGTGAAGAGGAACGGACATTGCGGGCTGACCGGTGAAGTTGGCCAGTTGCGTAAAGAGGCTCTCTACCGCAAGCTTGTCAGTTATGCCGGAGAGTTTTAACAATTTCCCCAATCCCATTGAGTTCACTAATGTCAAGAGGGCGCGTTCGGCAGGCTTTGGCTGCAGCTCCCCTATCCTGACGGGGGGATACGCTATGGTCGGCGTAAGATAAAGGTCATATTTTTCATGAAAACGTCCCATTATCCTTGAGGCTATACCCCATTCGCGCATCTGTTTTACAAAATAACCGGCGGAAAAAGTGCGGCCAAGCAGTCCGAGGGTCCATGTCAAGGCTTCCAAATCATCCCTTTTTGCCCTTCTGCCTAATATGGGTTGCAGCTCCTCTATATCGGCCGCTATTTCTCCCATATACAGGGTGAGGTAACTGTTTGCCAGGGCTTTTCCATCAAGGTCCGGGCGATTTTCCTCAACCTTGTGTCCAAGTTCTTCAAGGAGTTGAGCCGTTTTCTCCACGGCCTTTATGCA
>JAFDAR010000195.1 GCA_019313735.1 Deltaproteobacteria bacterium
TGCAGGCGGAGGCAACGAACGCCGCCCCTTTTTTCCCCAGAAAGAGGGCGGAATAGATTATAATCAGGGGGTACAGCGTGGAGTAAACACTCTCTATTCCTCCTGTAACATACATAAGGCCTGTAACCAGCAGGGTGTCGAAAAGGCACTGGATATATACATTTATGGAGATATTTTTTATTGACTTCAACAGGAAGACATACAAAATGGAGAGGAGATATGTTATCACCACTATGATATACATCGCGTGGATGGACTGAGGCGGTAGCGAGTCCGGCATCCTGAACTGAATAATGGCGGCGACACCGAGCAGGAATGACGCTATTGCAAGCCTGAAGAACATCAGCCACTGTGTTCCTGCTGGTCGTTCTTCACGAAATTTCCTCCGATGTTAAACGGTTGACGGTTCACAGTTCACGGTCGTCGGTTGTCGGTTTACACTATTTTCATTGATCAACTGTAAATCCTGAACCCTGAACCCCAAACCCTGAACGGTGAATAACTTTTATGCGAAGACCGGTAATCCCCCTGCTCATAGCACTCATCTCGGGAATAACCGCCGGAAGCCTTGTCAGCATACCCGGCATCCTGGCGCTTGTGGCACTCCTAGCAACCCTTGTGGTGCTGTTCTTCTCAGTTGCCGCGGGGCGGAAAGGCCCTGTTGCCTTCTGCCTGATCATATCCCTGTTCCTGCTCGGCATTCTTAACATAAATCTCTACCTTCACATAACGCTGCACGCGGGTAAAGAAAAACTGACCGTTGAAGGACTGGTATGCAACCCTCCCAGGGTATCGCGCGATAAAACCAGCCTCGTTATCAGCTCCTCAAGGATCATCAGAGATGGAATCGCCGTTCCCGTGAAAGGAAAGATACTTCTTTCCGTCAAAGATAGCAATAACCTATTTAAATACGGCAATTACATCAGAGCGAAGGTCAGACTTAAAGAGCCGCACAATTTTAACAATCCCGGGGGTTTTGACTATAAGAGATACCTCCTCTACCGGGGCATCCGCCTGCGCGGCTATGTAAGCAAACCCTCGGACATCGTCATCATGAGGGAAAGCGCGGGAGATTATTTCAAGACGCGGATAGAGAGATACCGTTCCCACCTCAGAGGGTTAATCCTGGAAAACGCCCCCTCCCCTGAAGGTGGCATACTGCAGGCTCTCATTCTGGGAGAAAAAGAGCGCATTCCGGAAGAGATCGCCGACAAATTCAACAGGGCTGGAGTCTCCCACATCCTTGCCATATCGGGGCTGCATGTGGGCATAATAGCCTTTCTTTCTCTCATTATCATCAGAACCATCATGAAGTCTTCTGAATACCTCCTGCTGAGGTTCAATATCTTCAAGGTGTCCGCCCTGTTCGCCGTCATACCCATAATCGGTTACGCCTTTATCGCCGGCCTCCGCATATCAACGATAAGGGCTACCATCATGATACTATGTTTCCTGATCGCGCTCCTTGCCGGGAGGGGGCGTGATCTCTTGAATATACTGGCATTCGCGGCATTCGCCATCCTTATCATAAGCCCCGCGTCCCTGTTCGACGTCTCGTTCCAGCTCTCTTTTGTGGCAGTTGCCTCCATTATTCTCATAACACCGACGCTGGGCGGCATGATTCCGAAGGGAACCGGGGATGGGATTTTCAGGAAAGGAATTACCAGTATCATCCTCTTCACCATTGTGAGTCTCAGCGCCATGATCGGCACATATCCCCTTATCGCGCTCTATTTCAACAGGGTCTCGACCATCGCGCTTCTCTCCAACCTGTTTATCATACCGATAACAGGATTCGCCGTCCTCCCTCTCGGAGTATTGTTCATTATTACGGCTCCCTTCGCGCCGATCGCGACAACACTTATACAGGCTGCCTCTTTCTTTATTCGTATATCTGTTTCCATCGTCGATTTTCTGTCCTCCTTCTCCTTTTCGAGTTTCCATGTAACAACGCCGACTGTTCCTGAGATTATCCTCTACTACCTTCTGATTATTACAGCGCTGAAGCTGGCAGACGCGTGGAAATCGAAGGAGGGCGTGACAGATAATACATCCGCAGGCCCGCAGGCAGCGCTAAAACATGGTTCCTTCCGGTTGCAGTCACGCGTCTCGGAGATATGTATATGGCCAACAGGAAAAGGTTTCTGGCACTGTTCCTGAGTTTTATTCTGCTGTTATTCGTCGCCGATGCCTTTTATACAAACATGAAAACTTCCGGTCGAAGGCACCTCGAAATAACGTTCATAGATGTGGGACAGGGCAGTTCCACATTGATAAAGTTCCCCGGTGGAACTATTATGCTGGTGGATGGCGGCGGATTCTACGACAGGAGTTTCGACTTGGGGAAATATGTGGTGGCGCCCTATCTGTGGCATGAAAAGATAAAGAAGGTGGACATCATGGTCCTAACGCACCCCGACCAGGATCATGTCGGCGGTCTTCCATATATAGCTGACAACTTTGAAATTGGCGAACTCTGGTCAAACGGCTGTAAGTCGAAAAATGAATCCTCCCGGAGATTGAGGCACCTCCATAACCATAGTGAATCCGGCAAAATCGGCATCGGGAAAAGGCCTCCATTTTCCAAACTTTGATTACAACAACAATGGTATCGTCATGAAGATAACCTTCGGCAACAAGAGCATACTTCTCCCCGCGGATATATCGGAATCTGCCGAGGCCGAGGTTGTCGCGTCCGGAACAGATCTGAAGGCGGACATCCTCATGGCGCCCCATCATGGATCAGACACATCCAGCACCACACTATTCCTCAAGGCGGTCCGGCCCGGAATCGTCGTCATAAGCTGCGGCCCGGATAATGTCTTCGGCTTTCCCAGTCAGGACGTGCTTGACAGATACGTAAAAATGGATGCAAAAGTTCTGAGGACAGACAAAACCGGCGCAATAAAATCGGAACAGGGGGTCAGGAAAACGGCTTTCCGCTTTGCCTTTTCCCCCGATATATGTTAGTAGTTTCCCGCTTAACTCAGAGGAGATAGTCCACAATGTCAAAAATAACATCGGTAAGGGGATTTCGCGATATACTGCCGGATGAAACACCCAAATGGCAGCGTATCGAAGAGAAGATACGCGAAATATTCTTCAATTTCGGTATCCAGGAGATGAGGATTCCCATCCTGGAAAAAACCGAACTCTTCAAAAGAGGCATCGGCGAGGCCACCGATATAGTCGAAAAGGAGATGTACACATTCTTAGACCGCGGAAATGAGTATCTCACAATGCGCCCGGAAGCAACCGCTTCCGTTATCCGCGCGTACATAGAGCATCACATATACGAAAAGGACCCTGTGGCAAAGCTCTTCACCATAGGCCCCATGTTCAGACGTGAAAGACCGCAGAAGGGAAGATTCAGACAGTTTCACCAGATAAATGTCGAGTTTCTGGGACAGGAAGATCCCCGCGTAGACGCGGAACTTATGTCCATGCTGATGTATCTTCTGAGTGAAGTCGGCCTTGCCGGATTGAAACTTGAAATCAACTCTCTGGGATGTGACAAGTGCCGCCCGGCATTTCGGGAAAAGGTAACGGGTTTCCTGAAAAGCAGGGAAGAAGATCTGTGCGAGGATTGCCGCAGACGGCTCGTTACAAACCCCCTGAGAATATTTGACTGCAAAAATGAATCCTGTCAGGAGATTATATCCGGAGCCCCGGTGATCCTGGATTTTATATGCGGTGAATGCAGGGAGCATTTTGAAAGGGTGAAGAAATACCTCGGAATTCTCCATATTCCATTTGTAATAAATACGAAGATGGTGCGAGGCCTTGATTATTATACCAGGGCCTTGATTATTATACCAGGACCGCTTTTGAGATTACCACGCAATCGCTGGGAGCGCAAAACGCTGTTACAGGCGGCGGCAGGTACGATGGTCTCGTACGGATGCTGGGTGGTCCAGACATATCGGGGATAGGGTTCGCGATAGGGTTCGACAGGCTCATCTCAATGATACCCGACGCGAACGGGCAGAACGCCGGGCGCCCGAATATCTTCATCGCGGCCCTTGGAGATAAGGCCCAGGACTTCGCGTTTTCTCTGTGCAATGAACTCAGACTTGCCGGCATCAGGGCGGAGAGAAGCGATCGAATAAACTGAACTGCTCCCATACACTGATAATAGGTGAAAAGGAACTGGAGGAGGGAGCAGCCCAGCTCAGAAACATGGGAGATGGAACCCAGGAATCCGTTGATATAAATGACACCGGCAGTATTGTGGAACAGTTCACAGTTGAATAATCGGGGACAGGTTTAAACCTGTCCCCACTGGTCTAAACCGTGAACCATTTTTCTTAGAAAGGATTTACAACTTGTCTGAATTTATAACCGAGGATAAACGGACTCATTATTGCGGCAGCATCAGGGCCGGGCACGCGGGCGAGGATGTTGTACTCATGGGGTGGGTTCACAGGAGGAGAGACCTCGGAGGGTTGATCTTTATAGACCTGAGAGACAGAGAGGGAATAGTGCAGATCGTTCTCGATCCCGAAAAGAAACCACAGGCGCACGCGCTTGCGCATGATATACGAAGCGAATTCGTTCTGGCAATAAAGGGCCGGGTAAATCTCCGCCCCGCCGACATGATCAATCCTTCACTGAAAACCGGGGAGGTCGAGATTATCACAGAGGAACTTGAGATACTCAATGAATCCGACACACCACCCTTCGTCCTCGACGGCGAGACCGAGGTGTCCGAGAACCTGCTCCTCAAATACCGTTACCTGGACCTGAGGCGCAGAGATTTACAGCGAAACATCATATTGAGAAGCAAAGTTGCTTCCGAAACAAGAAGTTACCTTCAGAAAGAGGGCTTCATTGAGGTTGAAACACCCTTCCTGACAAAGAGTACACCCGAAGGGGCGCGTGACTACCTCGTTCCGAGCAGGGTAAGCCCCGGGGCCTTCTACGCCCTTCCACAATCACCCCAGCTCTTCAAACAGCTGCTGATGGTGTCCGGTTTCGACAAATACTACCAGATAGTAAAATGCTTCCGCGATGAAGACCTGAGGGCGGACCGTCAGCCTGAATTCACCCAGATAGACATAGAGATGTCCTTCATATCGGAGAGCGATATCATCAATACCGTTGAAGGCATGATGGCGCACATCTTCAAGGCATGTCTCGACCGAGAGTTGGGGGTTCCATTTCCCCGTCTCACTTACAGAGAGGCAATCGACAGATATGGAAGAGACAATCCCGACACGCGTTTTTCCCTTGAGCTTGAAGACCTGACGGATATCGCCGGCAAATCAGATTTTCGTGTCTTTTCCGAGACAGTAAAGAGTGGGGGCACGGTAAAGGCCCTGCTCCTGGCAGATGGCAAGGCCCTGTCGCGGAAAGACCTCGATGCCCTTGGAGGGTTTGTGAGTGAATATCGCGCGAAGGGGGTCGCATGGGCAAGGGTGAATGAAGATGGATGGACGGGCTCGATAGCCAAGTTCTTCGATCAGGAAGAGATAAAACGTATAAACGAAAAAATGGGTGCAGGGCCGGGATCTCTGATACTTTTCGTTGCCGACACGGCGGATGTGGTCAATAACGCTCTCGGCGCTCTGAGGATACACCTCGCGGAAAAACTGGGTCTGATCGACAAGGATACTCTCGCCTTTACCTGGATTACTGAATTTCCGATATTTGAATACAGCAAGACAGAAAAACGGTATATGGCGACCCATCATCCCTTCACATCCCCAGTGGCGGAAGATATACCCCTCCTTCAAACCGACCCCGGCAAAGTACGCGCCAGGGCCTACGACCTTGTCCTGAACGGCTCCGAGATAGGCGGAGGAAGCATTCGAATCCACAAATCGGATGTCCAGTCAATGGTCTTCAAGACCCTTGGATTAAGTGAAGATGAGACAAGAAAAAAGTTCGGCTTCCTCCTGGACGCGCTCAAGTATGGCACGCCGCCGCACGGCGGCATAGCATTCGGTTTCGACCGCATGCTCATGATAATGGCGGGCGCTGAGTCTATAAGGGATGTAATAGCATTCCCGAAGACGCTGAAGGCGACATGTCTCCTGACCGGCGCGCCATCGAAGGTCAGCGCCGAACAACTTGCCGAGCTGTCACTGAAAACGACATAAAAGGGGGAAATTTGAACATGCAAATCGGCCAGTGGATTGGGGGAGCATCTTTTGAGACCTTTGCAGAATGTTTAATTTTGTTCAAGTTCAAGGAAGGCGAGAATTTTAACCAGAGGAATAATCGGGGACAGGTTTAAACCTGTCCCCACTGGTACACGAGGATTAAAATTTGAGACTGACGCAGAAATTGGGCAAAAGGGGACGTTATGCAAAGGTCTCCTTTTATTGCTTGACAGAAGCTCGGGATATTCATACAAGAAGTGTTCGTTTTATTTGTCGCGACCTGCGGTGAAACCCCATAGAACAAAAAAAGGGCACAAAGGGTGCCCTCTATTTTTTTTGTAAAATATTTAAGGAATGATAGATTATGACAAAATGGAATGCACAAAAACACATCTTTGAGCACCAGCATTCGGATTTCTATCAGTGCGACATGAAGGATGTGGATCAGCCCAATCTGTACAAAACAATATTCCCCTATGACGAGGTATCAAAGATAGATTTCGACGACAAAATCATGTCAATGAAACCCGCGGAAGATATCTTTATAACAGACACCACCTTCAGAGATGGCCAGGCATTATAAGACAGTCGGAATTCTTTCTTTACACCGATAAAGACAGAGAAGCGGTAGATCGATGTCTCGAGATGGACTTCAGGTACCCGGAGATTACCGGATGGATCAGGGCCAGGGAGGAAGATATTCCCCTGGTTAAAAATGCCGGACTGCGGGAGACAGGTATCCTTACATCGGTATCCGATTATCATATCTTTCTCAAACTGGGACTCACAAGGAAAAAGGCTCTGGATGCCTATCTTGGCATAGTCAAATCAATCCTGGACGCTGATATTGTTCCACGATGCCATTTTGAAGATATAACAAGGGCAGATATCTACGGATTTTGCATACCGTTCGCCATGGAATTGATGAAGCTCCGGGAAGAAAGCGGTATCGATATCAAAATACGACTCTGCGACACACTGGGCAACGGGATCAACTATTCACAGGCAGCTCTTCCCCGCAGCGTGCCTAAACTGGTGCGCGCGTTCATCGACGATGCCGGTGTACCGGGACAGCTTCTCGAATGGCACGGTCATAATGATTTCCACAAGGCCCATATAAATGCCGCCACTGCCTGGCTTTATGGATGCGGCGGTGCCAATGGAACACTTCTGGGACTCGGTGAGAGAACAGGTAACACCGCCATAGAGGGTCTTATAATGGAATATATCGGCCTGAGGGGTAATGAATCAGAGATTGACACAACCGTCATCACGGAGATAGCCGATTATTGCGAAAGGGAAATAGGTATAAAAATTCCGAACAATATGCCCTTCGTTGGCTCCGATTTTAACGTCACGAGGGCAGGCGTTCACGTGGACGGGCTCATCAAGAATGAAGCAATATACAATATATTCAATACTGAAAAAATACTAAACAGGCCAGTATTGATAGAGATTACCGACAAATCTGGCAAGGCCGGAGTCGCTCACTGGATAAACATACGCTTGGGGCTGAAAGGTGAAGATGCCATAACAAAAAGACACCCCGGTATCTCAAAGATACATAAGTGGATAACCGGCGAATATGACACGGGCAGAATAACCAGTATCTCCCATGAAGAGATGGAAAAGAAGGTTAGAAAGTTTCTCCCGGAACTGTTCATGTCTGATATGGAAAAGATAAAATACAACGCGTCACAGGCGGCAAGGAAGGTTGTTGAAGAGACTATTGAACGTCCTGAAATGAAGACTATGAAGGCCGAGTTGCAGGAACCGGTCATGCAGCAGGTGATCGATGAGAATCCTTCCATTCAGTGGGCCTATGTCGTTGATATAAACGGTATTAAGACTACAAAAAACATTACCAGTATAGCCGACAGGGCAAAGTACGAAAATTTCGGCGTGGGAACAGACTATTCAGACAGAGAGTGGTACTATGGCCCCCTGCAGTCAGGAAAGACATATGTGACCAATTTCTACATATCAAGGATGACGGGGGCATTGTGCATAACAGTGTCAGGTCCCATTGTAGATGACAATGACGATATTGCCGGCATATTCGGAGTGGATATCAAGTTTGAGGAATGGGCAAACAGGGTGGAGGACATAGCCGAAGCGACGAGACTTGCCCTGAAAGCGGAATACGAGGCGAAAAAGAGAAGAGATCGTAGTCAGTAGTCTATAGTCTAT
>JAFDAR010000196.1 GCA_019313735.1 Deltaproteobacteria bacterium
ACTCTTAAAAAGTAAAGTTGCAATAGTTATAGATGATTACCAAGATCGGCACTATATATGGTTATCTTTGAGGGGTGTCAAGCTTTTTTGATCTATCATCCGCTTGACATCGCTCTGCAGTTATAATAATTCAAGCCGGGATAATGAGATTTTTTGTGCAGCTGTCAACCATGAACCTGAAAAGAGATATGACTGTGTTTAAATCAAAAACTATAATTGCCGCGGTCTTTGCCGCCATTCTTATGTTTGGAGGATTGCCCGTCCTGTTCGCGCAGGTTGACCAGCCTGTTCAAGAGGCGCCGATCCTTTCTGTAACACCCGACAGGGTAGATCTCGGTATTCTGAGAGATACAGAGACCGGGGTTACGTCGATTGAGATAAGCAACAGGGGGCAGGGGAAGATAAAATGGATGGTTAAGTGGACAGAGCCCTGGCTCACGCTCGATAAATATTTCGGAGTTGTGGAAGATGGCACGCAGGTCGTGTCGGTTACAGCGGACCCGAGTGATCTTCCCCTGGGACGTAATAAGGCCGAAATTGTCATAACATCATCCGGTGGAACCATAATAGTGCCGGTCTCCGTTACCGTTCTCCGGGATAACAATGCTATGTACAGACCGGAGCTGGAGGAAATCAGGCTGACGTCGATCACCAATACTCAGGTCGGCAGAAAGATTCAAATGAGCACTGTCGGTATATATTCGGATGGTTCCAAAAGAGATATTACAAAAAAGATAAAATGGATATCTAAAAATAAAAGAACAGGATATTTCGTCGATAAAGGGCTCTTTATTGGAAAGAAAAAGGGGGATGTCCGTGTCTTCGCGAAAAAGGGCGGTGTTAAAAGCCCTGTCGTTACAATTCATATAAATGCCCTTGACGGGCCTCTCCTGAAGGTCTCTATGCCGAAGATCAGGCTGGATCATATGGAGAAAGACTCGATTGAGAATATCTCTATGACCCTGCGAAATGCCGGCAAAGGGGAATTGGAATGGGAAGTCATAAATATTACGCCCTGGCTGGTATTGAATGATGGGACCTCTTCAGGTGGCGCAGGCAGGCAAATGGCGAGTGAATCCCGATGGTATTCGACGAATATCGCCGGGACTGATGTGGAAGAGAATGCGCCGGACAGGCAAAAATCAGAATACAGCAGCAGCCTGCGCGGTACGGGCAGGAAGACTGTAAAGATCGCTGTGGATGTCACAGGGCTTCCGGAAGGAAGATACGAAGGGACTATTCTGATAAGATCAAACGGAGGAGATGAAGAAATAATTATTCCTGTAAACATTCTCTCCCTCGAATCCATATCTGTTGTCCCTGTTTCTGTAAGGATGACTGTCAATCACAGAATGGCGTTCAGGGCAACCGGCATATGGTCTAACGGGAACAGAACCGATCTTTCAGGCGGTTTGAATGGCAGGTGGACAGTCTCCGATCCATCCGTTGGATACTTCCTGCGCAGGAGGCCTGTCTTTGTGGCCAAGAGAGTCGGCCGTGCGGAGATCAGGAAGGTGAGGGGCGGTGTAATAAGCAATGTCGCGATTGTTGATGTTGAGGAGGATGTTGCCGGTTCTGTTCTGATGGTGTCCCCCCGCGAAGTGGATCTTGGCACAATAGGTCCCGGCGAGAGCTCAAAGGGTGTGGTTTCCCTGAGAAATGTTGGGGGAGGTGACTTGATATGGCTGGTGTATAGTATGGGGGATTGGATATCTCCATATGACGATATGCTTTCAGGGACGGCCGGAATGTCAGCGCGCCACCTTCGTATATCTATTGAGTCTGTGACGGAGGAGGGAGTTTCTGTTAATGGACTTTTTCCCGTTCGGGTGAGATTCGAAACAGGCCACAATTCAGTATCTTATGAAAAGCTTCTGTCTCCCGGGAGTTACAGGGAGGAGTTAAAGCTGTTCTTTAATGGTGGAGAGAGAACTGTATTTCTGAAATTTGAGGTGGCGAAGAAGGGGTCCCGGCCCTGTATGGACGTAAGACCACTCGGGATAGATTTCGGCAGCGTTGAGACCGGCAGAAAATTGATAAGAAGAATTGAATTAAGAAATGTGGGGAAAGATGTCCTGAAATGGAAAGCGATGTTGCAGGGGAAGAGAAAAAATTTCCGGGGAGTAGCTCTTGAAAGGGGCAGGTACGTTTCATTCGCCAATGAGTCCGTTTCAAGAAAGGGCAGTTACAGCGTGCCGGGACACCTGAAAAATGCGCTCGAAATCTCCGGCGAATGGTCTGAAGAGAAGGGCTATCCGCATAGCACTGGTGATAATGACCTTCTGAGGTATTCATTCTCGGGAAGTGGCATAGTCCTGTTCCTGTGGAAAGACATATATGGAGGGACTCTTGATGTATTTCTTGATAACCGGATGATAGGAGAGATAGATTGCGCGTCTGAGGAGAGAAAAAGGATCGAGTTCCCTGTGGCAGAAAGCCTGGCGGATGGAGAACCACATCTGCTTGTTCTCAAGGTAAGAGGTGGAACCGTGGAAGTTGAGGGTGTGAGAGTTTACACCGCTGGCCTCGTGGAGGGCAGGAAGGGATTGATAAGGATATCTCCTGAAAAAGGGACCACAACGAATGAAGTGGACTACATTAATGTGACGGCCAACACCGGGGGTCTGTTCCCCGGTTTGTATAGTGAGAACATCATTTTTTACTCCGGGGAAGAGGTCGAAATAGTTGAAGTAGCGCTTGACGTCAAAAGTGATAACCTGTCTTCAGATGTCGCGCGGGAAGATTTTCCACTTGAAGGATACAGGAAGGGTAAACTGGCATTCAGGCTCTTTCGCAAAGACACGCCGGGAACAACCGAATTCTTCCAGTGGCATAATCCGTCAAGTGGAACCCATTTCTATTCCTACAGTCGTTCCGGTGGAAAACATTCTCTCAAGGGGTATGTCTCTGATGGAACTATAGGAAATATCGCAACCCTGAAGCTGCCCCGCACAAGAGACCTGTACAGATGGTTCAATCCTGAAACGGGGGCATATTTCTACACGACGGACACAAAGGGTGAAGGTCGCGAGAAACTGGGATACGTGGGTTCGAATCCCTGCTGGCGTACCAATAAAAACAAGGGGTTAAGCAAAATGCTTAGCCCCTTGTTTTTTACTGTGCTACCCTATAGCTACCCTGAAATTAAATTCCAACCTTGACAAAAAAAAGCGGGTGCTTTCACACCCGCCCCGGCTTTTAGGATCGCTTACCAGCGGTGGGATTGTGTGCGGTTTATGCCAAGCTCATTAAGTCCAATTGTTTCATCATGCAACAATTGAGGATTCCCTGCACTTACTTTTTCCGGTATCAATTCCCCCGCCCGGCGTTCTGCCCGGAGAGCATAAAAAGTTTTAAAACGCAGTGATA
>JAFDAR010000197.1 GCA_019313735.1 Deltaproteobacteria bacterium
GGCAGGGTTAACGGTTTACAGTTTACAGTTGACAGTTAACAACCGATAACCGTAAACTGATAACCGTAAACCGATATTTGACGGGTCGTCAGAAATTTGACACTTATCTCTTGACGTTCATCAGCTCGGCCATCATCTGGTCGGTTACTGTAACAATCTTTGCGCTGGCCTGATAGGCCCTTTGCGCTGTAATCATATTGATGAATTCCGTCGCTATATCAGTATTTGACATCTCAAGCGAATTCGGGCTGATCTCTCCCATACCGGCAGACCCCGGACGATTCGGGACAGCAGATCCAGACTCCACGGTCGGGCCGAAAAGATTTTTTCCCATCCGTTTCAGACCCGTCACATTGGCAAAGTCTGCCAGAACGATCTGGGATATATCGGATGTCTGACCATTGGTAAAAAAACCGCTGATGGTGCCGTCTGCTGTCACTGAAATGCTTTTCAACGAACCGGATGAATATCCGTCATGAACCAGTGTCCTTATCACGGAAGTACTGGCATATCCGGTTACCTTCTCCGCTGTCGTACCGGCCAGATCCCAGGACACCACACCGCCGTCTCCAATGATTGCATCGGTGCCAATATCAGGCATGGTCAGCTTAACGTCGGCAGGATCCCCCTCTGTCTGAGCAATGGTAAATTCTATCGTGTCATCGCCTGCCCATGTGCCTGTTGATATGTCAAATGTGATATCGGCACCTCCGGCACCATCCAGATCAATAGCGACTTCATCATCAGTGCCTACTGTTCCGAGGGTAATCGACATGTTTTCATAACCACCATTACCCGTTATTGTCCATGTATTTTCATCGGCTCCCCTTGTGAGGACTATTGGGGCAATTGTAGGCTTATAAAGCTGGCCTTGATTATTAACGGTTATTTCAGCCGTGCCATCACCTGCAGTGGTATAGATTGTATCGGGACCCTCCGTAGCGGTTCCGGTAACAGACGAGCTGTACACCTTTTCAAGAACACCGTTGGAATCAAATTTAAGGCCCGAATAAGTCTGCGCTGTAGCGGCCTCGTTGTCGAGGTAACTCTTAAACCCCCAGTATCCGTTTCCTTCCGTCTTTTGAAAGGTCATTTTAAGTGAATGGATAGCGCCAAGAGAATCGTAAACCGTCTGGGCTGCATTAAAGGTTTCTCCAGTATCCGTAGCAGCATCAAGGTTTAAGCCCATAGAAATTTCAGTTGTGGCGGAGGGTTCAGACTGTACACCGGAAAGAGAAATATCCGATATCGTATCCGGATCAATTCCGGTAAGGTTATACCCCTGTACTTTAAGTGAATTGACATCAACAAGATAGCCTCTGTTATCGAGATGAAATGCGCCGGCCCTAGTGTAATAGCTTCCTTCATCAGCATCTTTGACTATAAAAAACCCGTCACCGTCAATAGCCAGATCCGTGGCATTTGCCGTTGTTTCAAATGACCCGGAAGAAAATTGCGTGGTTATGGCAGCTACGTCCACACCACGACCGACCTGCATACCGGCCGCTGCTCCACCGGTAATGCTTTGACTTAAAATATCACCGAAATGTATTCTCCCGGACCTGAATCCGATTGTATTAACATTGGCTATATTATTACCGATAACGTCCAACTGCTTGCCGGCGGATGCCAGGCCCGAAATACCCGCAAATAATGAACTTCCCATTTTTATTTTCTCCTTTCATTGTAAATCGTGAGCGGTTCTCTTTTGTTAAACCGCCGGTTCATTTACAGAAATTACATTGCCCAAGGGAATATCCTGCCCGTCAACCGAGAGAAGGGGAGACCCTTCCTCAAAAGAAACCTCAGTTACTTTCCCTGTTATCATGGTATAAGCTGAAACCACGTCTCCATTCGCATCGCTTGCGGATATCTCAAAGATATAATTGCCGGATGCGACACCACTGCAATCCCACGTAACCGAATTGTCCCCCTCTTGTTGACTTCCAAGTTCGAGAGTATCCACAAGATTACCTGCCTCATCATAAATACTGACAACAACTTTTTCAGCCTCTCCTGACAGATTATAAGCAAGGTCGGCAGAGGCGGCGCCATCTACTTTGACAATGTTGCCTCTCGCAGTCACTTCTTTGCCGATAAGGCTTATTGATTGGGCATTATTTAACGAGGTTTGATACAGCCCCAGGATTTCCAGTTGTGCATTCATATTACTCAACTGTTCAAGACTGGAAAACTGGGCAAGCTGCGCTGTAAAATCCGTGCCGTCAAGTGGATTGAGAGGATCCTGATGTTGAAGCTGGGCGATCATCATTTTAAGAAAATCATCCTTCCCCATCGTGTTCGACTCCAACGTTTGCAGGCTTCCGCTGCTGCTGCCGATTATACCTTCTATACCTGACATTTTATACCCCTTTCATTAGGTGGATAGGTTTAAGGTTTAAGGTTTAAGGCTGAAGGCTGAAGGCTGAAGGCTGAAGGAAAAACCACCTTCTCACCTTCTGCTCTTCTTACCTTCTGCCCTTCTACCTTCTCACCTTCTCACCTTCTGCCCTCACACCTTCTACCTGAATCACGCAAACAAACTGACCCGCCCGTCAGGCCGGACACCCTGGTTTTCTTCCTCAAACGATAAGGGATTATGATTCAAGAAATTTTGTTCCCCCTCATGGTCTTCATGGCTCCCTT